>NZ_JBGONU010000055.1:0-27732 GCF_041439295.1 Vibrio sp. 1F253
ATTAGTGATTGTACTCACTTAACTCAGTGTCCAAAACTGCTGGTGCGGATCAGTTATTCTAAAAACAGCCGCTCTTGAGCGGCTGTTTTGCTATTTGGCGTCGCCTAAATTTACTTATTTACTTAACTTAAAGGCTTAAAACAAAAAACGCCCCGTAGGGCGCTAAGTAAAACGAGTAAAAAAGATTCAGGCTAGTTTACTTGTTGTTTAATGTACTCACCCAGTTCTGAGTGGTGCATGATTTTTGAAACGGGCAGTATTTTCTCTGCTGGGCCCCAAGCAAACACGTTCACTGGTGTGTGAGTATGTGTACCTGTACCCCAAACGATGTTTTGACTTGTTGCCTGTTCACGAGCAAGCAAGTTTCCGCGGTCGTTATAAGGGAAGAATGCATCGAAATCGTTGATAGCAGGCACTTCTTCTGCCGATAAGTATTTGTGTTGAGCCAATCGGTATGGGTTCGGCTTACTCGCTAATACGTTTTTCGCTTGTTCAGCTGTAATAGGGAACTCACTATTCTTGTTGACGATCTCAGCCAGTTTTTCAGGTGTTTGCTGCGCTTTATCCAGCTTCTGAAATTCGCTGATCATGCCGTAGTAGCTTTGCTTTTGATTATATAAACCATCAAGAATATCGAATGCGCCAAAGTTGAAGTTAGGTGCATAGTCGCGGTCGGCGAAGGCTTCACCAGAACGTTTTTGTGGTTTTGGTAGGTCGTTAGAAGAGTAGCTGAAGCCAAAAGATCCTGTTTCGTGGTCTGCGGTCACAATCACGATCGTGTCTTCACGATCTTTTGCCCATTCATACACAGTTTGGATCGCTTCATCAAACTTGAGCAGTTCATGCAGCATAGTGCCGGCATCGTTACTGTGGCCTGCCCAATCTATTTGGCCACCTTCGACCATTAGGAAAAAGCCGTCTTCATCTTTGGATAGGATGTTGAGCGCTTTTTGTGTCATCTCTTTCAAACTTGGTTGAGTACGTTCACCACTCTCTTTCTTGTTGCTGTAAGCGATGCCGTCATCCATGCCTGAGTAGGCGAACAGGCCAAGTAGCTTATCGCCTTTAGTATCTTCTAACATGCTGCGGTTAAATGCCAGTTGGTAGCCGTCTTTCTCTGCCTCTGCAAGAAGGTTACGGTCGTCTTTACGTTTTGATTTTAGGTAAACATCACCTTGAGTCAGTTTTTCAAGTTGCTTATAGGTTTCACCTTTGTCGTTGGTCGATTTAGGGATCCAATGACGTAGCCCTCCCGAAAGCATTACATCAACACCAGTTTCTAGCATGTCGTTAGCAATTTGGTTTTCTAGCGAACGGTGAGGTTGGTGAGCAGCAAATGCAGCAGGCGTGGCGTGAGTTAAGCGTGTATCGGACACGAGTCCCGTTGCTTTACCTGCCTTTTTAGCTTTCTCAAGAACTGTCTCAACATGATTGCCCTGAGAATCAATGCCAATCACTTCTGAACCACTGTAGATACCGGTTGCAAGCATGGTGGCTGAACAAGCAGAATCGACCACAATTGCATCTTCTGGGTGAGTCAGGGATGAACCAATAACCCCTTCTTGAGCAAGTTGATAAAGGGCGGTTTTGTTCCCTTTATAGATCGAGTTTGGTGCTTGGTTTGCGTAGGTTTCTAACAGGCCAACTTGTTGAGGTCCCATTCCATCGCCAATCATCAGGATGACGTTTTTTATTTCTGCTGAAAGTACGTTGAATGAAAGTGTTGAGGTTGCCACTGCGGCAATGATTGGTTTTATAATGTGCTTCATTGGTTATCCCTTTTTATATAAGCGGGATGATTAGAACATCGATTTGTGTCAAAGTCGTTTCATATTTATTTCATCAATGTGAAATTGAGCAATAACTCCAATTTTTTGAAAAGCATAAAAAAAGGCTCACATTTCTGTGAGCCTTTGTCGTATTTAGGAGGGTCCAAATCAATGGACTGTGTCATGGCTAATGTCAAGCAAGCGGTAAGTCTGCAACCACCTGGTTGAACGTGATACGAGCATTCTGAGCTTGCTCAGATAACTCGATTTTTTTCGCTTGTGCGGCACTAAGATTACTCTCGGCCTGCTCAAGTGCTTGTTGTAGGTTCTCTGGTAAGTCGTGAGTTTCCATTTGTGAACCTTGTTCTAACACATAAGCGCGAATTTCTTTTTTCACTGCGGCAAGTTCTGTGTAGGCAACTCGCTCAAGTTCTGCGGCCTCTTGTGCAGCATCTTTTTCTTTCTCAAATTGAGCCAGCGCAATACCTTCAGCAGACCAAGGGTCCATATCTGGTAGTTCTTCGATATTGATCGTTGGCTCGATGTACGCGTCTTGATGGCGTAGGTCGAGGCTAGTTGCACGAACCGCTGAAATCATCAGCATCACAGAGATCACCAGTAGCGGTAAGCCACCAACTATTGCTGCCGTTTGTAGCGTACTTAGACCACCCAAGAACATCAGAATCGTTGGCAAGAACGACAGTGTGAATGCCCAGAACATACGGTTCCAACGCATTGGCTCTTCGGTCACGTTGTTTTGCACAACAGACGCTAGGATGTATGAGATTGAGTCAAATGTCGTTGCAGTGAAAATAATACACAGCAGCGTAAATACCGCGATAACTAGTGTACTCATTGGCAGTTGCGCAAGCATCGAGAAGATAGCTTTGGTAGCGCCTTCTGCATTCAAAATCGCTACTACATCCAGTTCACCAGAAAGTTGCAGTGATAGGCCATAGTTACCTAGGATCATGAAAAACAAGAAACAACCTAGAGAGCCAAAGAAAATTGAACCTGACACCATTTGTTTGATGGTTCTTCCGCGAGAGATACGCGCAACAAACAGGCCCATACTTGGTGCAAATACTAGCCACCATGCCCAGTAGAAAATGGTCCAGTCTTGTGGGAAGTGCGTGTTCTCAAAGGTACCGTAACCACCAAATGGTTCAGCCCACGTTGCCATCACGAAGAAGTTAGACAGTAGACGACCAATAGAGTCTAAACCTGTTTCTAGCATGAAGATTGTTGGACCGGCGATCAGAACGAAAGTCAGTAAACCCATTGCACCCCAGAAATTGATGTTACTCAGGATCTTGATGCCTTTTTCCAAGCCAGCATAAGAAGAGTAAGCAAAAATTGCCGTACAAACTAAAAGCACCATTGCTTGCGTAAGGTTGTTTTTAGGTAGACCGAATAGGTGATTCAGACCTTCAGTGATGAGAGGTGCTGCTAAACCTAGTGTTGTCGCGGCGCCACCCAGTAGACCGAAAATGAATAGGATATCGACGATTTTTCCAGGTACGCCTTTACTGCGGTGTTCACCAAGAACAGGCATTAACGCACTAGAGATCTTTAGAACAGGCTGTTTACGCACATAAAAGAAGTAAGCGATAGGAATCGCTGGGATCAGGTAGATAGACCAAGCGATTGGTCCCCAGTGAAACAAACCATAAGTTGCCGCCCAACGAACCGCTTCTTCACTTCCGGGTTCTAGTTGGAAAGGCGGTGATTGGTAGTAGTAAGCCCACTCAATACAGCCCCAGTACAAGATACTTGCGCCGATACCACCACAGAAAAGCATTGCTGCCCATGATGCAGTTTTGAACTCAGGTTCTTCATCAGCTTCACCCAGTTTAATTTGTCCCATATCACTGAACACAACGTAAACCATGAAGGCACAAGCAGCTAGGCCTAGAGCAAGATATAGAAATCCAAGTTGATCCGTCATGAATGTTTTCGCAACCGCAATCCAGTCTGCGCCCTGTGCAGGGAACAAAATGAGCGGGAAAACTATCGTGAGTAGGAGTGCAATCGCACCAAAGAAAGTAGGCTTATCAATAAGCTCAAAAGTGTTTTTCACGAGTATTATTCCATTAAAATGAGAGCGGAATTATGGAATGAACTCGTTTTTTAGACCAAATCGGGTCTGTTGTCGTGACGACAAATCGCTTTAATGCAGAGAGGAAAGTGCAGTAACAGAGGGGAAAGTTAGATTAAGGCAAGTAGAATGCCACCAACGGTTGCCGCTGCGGATAAGTATTGCCCAGCTGAATAAGAACCATCGTCCTCTTCTTCAATCTTATCTGGGTGATCCATACCTAAAGCGCCATGAGCGAACGATTCAACTTTATCGGTAACGGTTGCATTTTCCGCTTCGAATTTTTTGGATTCTTTATCGATTTGTTTAAGAGCAGATAATAGCGCTTTTCCTTCATCGGAAAGCTTAACGGTATTTTGTTCCACCTTGAGTGGAGCAGGCTTTTCAGCCTCGATGCTTTTATTCTGTGCGTTCATTTTCGCAGGTGAATACAGCTGAGTATTATTCGTTCCTACTGGTGTCATATCGCTCTCCTTACCTATCCTTAAATATAGTATCGGCAGAGGTGTGAAAAACTTGTGCATTTAATCACCGTGGTGATGTTTTTTTATTCGCACATTGTTTTTTCGTCTGCTTAGTCAAACCGTCTAGTTATTAAGCAAATCTTGTGCCGATAAGGAATTTGAATGTTATATAGAGTTAGAGTGGATGATAGGAGCCAATGAAGCTCTGTCGATGGGCTAGTTATCTAGAATTAGCCCATCGTTTCGTTCTCTTATAAGAATGGATAAGGATGGTTTAGTCGCACTCTAGGCTAGCGCCGCGCTTAGATAGGTGTTTGTATGCCTTCATTCTGTTCTCTTTTTTAACAAAGCGAGCGGGTGGAGAAAGCACTTTGAGCTGGTAGTCCCTGCTATCTGAAGCGATTTCCTTAACTGGGCTGATAATCGCAATTTTTAGATCGGGATTGCGACGCAGAATCGATGCAGTTGTGCCTAAACCATCTTCTGTATGGAACTTGCCAGCAACATGAATCACTTGCTGATCTGGGTTGGATGTTAGGTAACCGACAATCGACTCCGCCATGGTTTCATCCCATGTTACTTGAGCGGCAAACTGCTTTTCTGTTTGCTCTGGCGTGCCGTGATGCATCGAAGCCATGAATTTGTCTTTGTAAGGGCTATCGCCAGTATCCACTTCTGAAGCAATCCATTGACGTTGTTCCGTCGTTAGCTGATCTAGATAGGCTAATCCCTTACGGCCAATGCATTGTACGAAGGGTTTTGGTGCGTTTGCCGCAATGATATCGACGTCATTGGCTTTAGCAAACTCAACCAGTGCGCGATAATCACTTTCGTAGTTTGGCCAAGCAGCCGCTTGAGACATAAGAATTTGTTCGCCAATTTCATCATTGAGATATTGGTTTAATGTGTCTTGATGTTCTCGAGTGAACTGTTCCATTGAAAGCGCGATGTTTGATGTGGCGTTGTGACGTGCTTTTAAGAAATCGGTTTGGAAGCGATGGATTGCCGAGTGAGTGTGCCATTCGCCAATAAGAACCACATCAGCGTCAATCAGCTGTTTAGGTAATGCATCGAGAGAAAGCGTTTCGCCTTGTGGAGACGCGAATTGGTAGTCGTAGAATGTGGAAACGGCTTGCGTTTGCGTGTTAGCCACTTTTTGAGAAGTGCTGTTTGAAGGTTGATTAGCACAAGCTGTAAGCAGGGTCGCTAATCCGATAAGAATAATACGTTGCATGAAATGCCTCCTTGAAGAACACGCATACTAAAGGAGGCAAGAGGATATTTCAATGCAAACGATAATCAATATCAATTAAATCTGTTTGCGGTACACTCGCAGCATAAAGTCCGCTTCACAGTTGAATTGCTCAGCATCAATGAGTTGTTGTTTAAACTCTTCACTCGCTTTCCAAGCAAACGGCGTCATCTGTAGCAGGTCGAATGCGTCTGACCCCGATAGTTCCATCATATAGTTTAGTTGCTCTTGGTGCTCAAGAGTAAAACCTTCAATCATTTCTGGATCTTCGTCGTGCAAGCGAACACCATCATAAATTGCATCACGCAGCTGATACAGGTGTCGGCTAGCAGGGGTCACGGTGATCACCACGCCATTGTCTTTGATGGTGCGCTGCAGTTCTTCAGCCTTGCAAGGCGCATAAATGCGTAGAATGCCGTCTAAGCTGTTTTCCGCAAAGGGCAGGCGATGGCTCGAAGCGACTGAGAAGTCGACAGCAGGGTAGCGTTTAGCTGCGTATTTGATAGCAATCTTAGAAATGTCTAGGCCAAAAGTCGCACCATTCTTTTCTTGAAGGTTTACCGCAATTTCATTGGTGTAATAACCTTCACCACAACCGATATCTAATAGGCTAGGGGCGGTTGCTGGCAGATAGCTAGCGCATAAACCAACAACAGCTTGACGCATTGGATCGTAGTGGTTGCCTTCAAGGAAGCGGCGACGAGCCTGCATCATCTCTTTGTTGTCACCTGGATCTTTTGAGCGTTTGTGGTGTGCTGGCATCAAATTAACATAGCCTTCTTTCGCTAGGTCGAACTGATGGTTCTTTTCACACTTAAACGTACGATCGTTTTGAGATAAAGGTTGGTGACACAAAGGGCATTGGTAAGTCATTGCGAACTCGAGGTAGAAATTTCAAGTCCAAAATTTTAACAGGAAGCATAGTGGGGCGCTAGAATAAACGCAGCTGTCTTGGTTTACGGCAATTAGTGAAGATACAGAGGCTGTCAGTGAAGAGATAGAGCCAACGTATGGTTGGCTCTATTGGTTATGAGCAAGTCACTGATAGAAACAGTGAACTCGGTTTTTAGCTAAAGAAGTTAACTTGGTTCTTTAACGACTCAGCTTGTTTTTGAAGTTCATCAGCACTGTGAGAAGTCTTAGCGCTGGTTTCACGGCTTTGCTGGTTCAAATCGCTGATCGCATGCGCGTTCGCTGCTATTTCTTGAGAAACCTGAGCTTGCTCTTCTGATGTCGCAGCAATGGTTTCAGCTTGAGAGGCAATAGATTCAACTTGAGAGGCAATCGACTCTAGGGCTGTGCCTGCTTCTTGCGCTTTATCAAGTACTTGGTTGGCATTCGATTGGCTTTGTGTCATCAGGTTCACGGCATTGTTAGTTGAAGATTTCAACTTCTCGATGATGCTCACTACGTCTTGTACTGACGTTTGTGTACGATGAGCCAATGTTCTTACTTCGTCAGCGACCACGGCAAAACCACGACCCTGATCCCCCGCTCGCGCGGCTTCTATTGCAGCGTTCAACGCAAGTAAGTTGGTTTGTTCTGCGATGTCATCAATCATCTTGGTGACGGTTTGAATGCTTTCGCTATCAGAACTCACTTGCTCGATGGCCGATGCTGATTTGTCTAATTGATCATTTAGCTGGGCAACATCAATACACACACCTTCAACGACTTCTAAACCTTTCTGGCTGTCTTCATTTGCAAGGCGAACATTTTCAGCAATGCTATTCACTTGCTGCGCTACAGATTCTGCCGAGGTAGCCATCTCTTCAATAGCGGTAACGACTTGCTCAACCTGTGCTTGCTGGCGGTCAGATTGGCTCAGATTGTGGCTAGCATCCTGTGACACACTGTTAGAGCTGTTTTGTACTTGATCACTGGTCGTACGAATTTCTCCAACGAGTGTATTCAATTGAGCAGCCATATTCGCAACGCCGGTATTTAGGTTGCTGATTTCATTCTTAGTCTGTTTACCGTTGTTTGGAATATGTAAGCTGACTTCGCCTTTTCCTAAGCGCATCATGTATTCGTTTAAAGTCGTTAACGGCGTCAACGTACGGTTCAATACGAGCGTTAACACGACGATGGTAGCGGCGGCAATCAAGGTCGCGATTATCGCGATAAGTTTCAGCAGTTCGTCGCTGCCTTTAGTGACTTCATTAATAAATGTGCCGCCAAGTAGTTTCCAATTCCACCCCGGAACTTCGGTATAGACGAGGTATTTTTCGCCCACTGTTCCTTGATACTCAAAAGGGTAGAGAATCAAGCCGGATGGCTGCTCAAAGAGCTGATAGAAAGGTTTGTTACCGTCGTAGTCGGCAACATCCACAATAGATTTATCACCTCCAGCATTAGTAGGGTGCAGTAAGTACTGGCCTTGATGCTCTTCTTCATTGTCAACGATGATGGTATAGCCAGTATCGCCCCATGAGACAGAACGCAATGACTCGAACAGGTTTTGTGTCGCCTCTTCTACGGGTAGACCAATGAAAGAGACACCGTTAACTTTGCCTTGTGCATTCGTTAAAGGTGCGTAGTAGGTAATGTAGCGTTGGCCGAAGAGCTTCACTTGCGCGTAATAAGCTTCGCCATTTTTGAGTTTGTTATAGCCAGGATGATTCTTGCCTAACGTTGTGGCAACAACACGTTCCCCTGACGGTTTTTTAAGAGAAGTAGACACGCGAATAAAGTCATCGCCAAATGGGGCAAATAGGGTTGCTACAGCGCCGGTGTCGCGAGTAAAGCTATCAACGAGTTTAGTGTCGTTGATTAGGCTCTCACCATATTGAGTCAGGTTAGGAATGGAATGACCGTTGAACTCAACGTCGTAATTCTCAACATAAACACCTGCTAGGTAACCGTTACGAAAGGTGGATTCTAAAACTTTGGCGGTATGCAGGTAGGCATCGAATTGGCCAGATATGGTTTTGGCCATCGCTTCTACTTTGGATTGGTGTTCCCTTAACGTGTTGTCTAATAATACTTGTGAGGCATTGCGATACACGAGCGTTGCGATAGAGCCAAAGGCGATAAGTAAGCACAGCAAAATGACCAACTTAAGTTGGAAGCCAACACTTTGATTTTTGTATTTCTCGAACATGAATTCATTATCCTGTCTTCATTGAGGTGTTGTTAAGTGGTTTTAGATAAGTTTGTTATTGAGCCTCCTATCATAAGAACTTATTCATAGGCAGTAATTGATAAGAATTAATGAATTGATAGTTATATTTATAAATTATGGCGTATGAGATATGAAATGTAATTTGGAATGTATTTGAATCAGAGTAGATAAATTTTGTCTGCGTTAACTTACAAACTGGTCATGGGAATAGAGATAGAGATAGAGATAGAGATAGAGATGGTTAGGGCAATAAAAATGCAGCTCATGGGCTGCATTTTCGAATCTAATTGGCCTAGCTTTAAGCTTATTTCGAAGCAATCACCGTAATCAGCTGGTGGCTTTCACCAGGCTGTAACGTTTTGCCTGCTTCTAGGCTTGGTGCGTGCAGTGTTGACTCGACACACATCATGGTTAGATAACCGTCGTCTTGCATGTCGCCCATACTTGCAGCCCCTTCCGCCCACGGGTTCCAAAGTACCGCAGAGTTATGACCGTGGTTTTCAACCGTTAGTGTGCGATCCAGCTTTTTGTCAGCAACAAAGATTTGCGTTTCTGGTTGCGTGTAAACGCGGTCAATCGTGTCAGTCAGTACCAGTTCAGCACCACCTTGGCAGATCTTGCCACCTTGTAGGCTATCAATGTACTCAGCACCCATACCCGTTGTGGTTGTGTTGTGAATATCGCCAACGTTTAGGTAAGTGTGCAGTGCACCAGAGAAAGTCCATGGCTGAGAATCAGTGTTCTTCACGTCCAGCGTTACTTTTAGTTGCTCGCCGATCTCAACATTCAAACGTGCATCAAACTGATGAGGCCATACTGCTAGCGTCTCTTCGCTTGGCTTCAGACCTAAGCTAACAATCACGCCAGCTTCGCTTTCACGGTGCTCAACCAATTGCCATTCGCTTGAACGTGCAAAACCATGTGCTGGGGCTGCAATGCGACCAAACCAAGGCCAACATACTGGAATACCACCACGCAGAGCCGTTTTGCCATCGAATTTAGCTTGTTGGCTCATCCAAATTAGGTCTTCTTGACCTTGCGGTTGGAATGACACGACATGACCACCAAACAACGAAATCGCTGCGTTTGCTTTATCGTGGATAACACGAACTAGTTTTACACCTTCGTGCTCAACGATAGTGACGTTGTCAGAAAGTACCGACAGTGCAGGTAGAGTAGATAAATCCATTACATGATCCTTCTAAGGAAATTGAATTCAAATGCTGACTAGAGTGATGCTTGATTTTTCATGAGTAACAAGCAGAGTCAGTATTAGAATTGAATTTTACGTTTGGGCTATCTTGATGAGCTTAGACAGACGCGGTTTAAAAGATAGCAGGTATTAAAAAGGCGACACTAAGGTCGCCTTTTTCAAAGTCTGCTCAAAACAGTCTTCGCTAATGCTTATCTAAAGCTATTTCTAAAAAGAAATTACTTAGAGATGTGAGCGATTAGGTCTAGAACTTTGTTTGAGTAACCGATTTCGTTGTCGTACCAAGATACAACTTTAACGAATTTGTCAGTTAGAGCAACACCAGCTTTAGCATCGAATACTGAAGTTTGAACTTCACCGATGAAATCTTGTGATACTACTTGGTCTTCAGTGTAACCAAGAACGCCAGCCATTTCGCCTTCAGAAGCTTCTTTCATTGCAGCACAAATTTCTTCGTAAGATGCAGCTTCTTTTAGGTTAACAGTTAGGTCAACTACAGATACGTTAGCAGTTGGTACACGGAAAGCCATACCAGTTAGAAGGCCGTTTAGTTCTGGAAGAACAACGCCTACAGCTTTAGCAGCACCAGTTGAAGATGGGATGATGTTTTGAGAAGCACCACGGCCACCGCGCCAGTCTTTAGCAGAAGGGCCATCTACAGTTTTTTGAGTTGCTGTAGTAGCGTGAACTGTAGTCATAAGACCAGACTCAATGCCCCACTTATCGTTAAGTACTTTAGCGATAGGTGCAAGACAGTTAGTAGTACAAGAAGCGTTAGAAACGATGTCTTGACCAGCGTAAGATGCTTGGTTAACGCCCATTACGAACATTGGAGTTGCATCTTTAGAAGGACCAGTAAGAACTACTTTCTTAGCGCCAGCAGTGATGTGCTTACGTGCAGTCTCGTCAGTTAGGAAAAGACCAGTTGCTTCAGCAACTACGTCTACTTCGATAGCATCCCACTTAAGGTCTTCTGGGTTACGCTCAGCTGTAACACGTACAGTTTTACCGTTAACGATTAGGTTACCGCCTTCAACTTCAACAGTACCGTTGAAACGGCCGTGAGTTGAGTCGTACTTAAGCATGTATGCCATGTACTCTACGTCGATTAGATCGTTAATACCTACTACTTCGATGTCTGCACGCTCTTGAGCTGCGCGGAATACGAAACGGCCGATACGGCCAAAACCGTTAATACCTACTTTGATAGTCATTGTAGTTGCTCCACAACTTAATTTCTGATTAAAGATAACTGGTAGTAAAATTACAGAATCCAGTATACATCTGCAATAGATAATCCGACTTAACTTGTTTAATGTCAAAAAAAAGCGACGCTTTTCTTAACAATTGGGTGTAAGTGGTTGAAAATTGACCATTGCGAGTGGCTCTGTACCCTTCCAGTTGGGTAAAATACCTCTAAATGATGATTCACTTATGAGTGTATATGTACAATGTTTCCTGGTGAGAAAGTATGTGCTACAAAACGACTCATATGCAAGCCTTTATAGAAAAAAGTAAATATAATAACTGATAATGTGGAGAGATATTAACGTGATTCAAAAGGGAGGAAATATGATAAAGCCTGATGAATACTGGCGTGAACGCCTAACGGACGATGAATTTTCTGTGTGTCGTCAACGTGGTACCGAAGCCCCATATAGCGGTAAGTTACTGCACAACCATAAGACGGGTGTCTATAGCTGCACATGCTGTGAAAGCCCTTTGTTTCTGTCGGATAACAAATATGATTCAGGGTGCGGTTGGCCAAGCTTTGATGCCCCAGTGAATGATGAAGCAGTACGCTATATAGAAGATCTAAGTCACGGAATGAAGCGTGTAGAGATCCGTTGTACCGCTTGTGATAGCCATTTAGGTCACGTTTTTCCTGATGGTCCGAAGACAACCGGTGAACGGTTCTGTGTTAATTCTGTGTCGTTAATTTTCAACAAAAATGACGAAACTACCAAATAACTTGTCACAATTGTCTAATCCTTACAGGCGTATTTGTTGATTGAGTGGTACTGAACTGCCCAGTAGCTCAGTATTTCAGAGTTATTTCTAGCACAAACGAAAACAGCTACCATCATGGTAGCTGTTTTTTTGAAAGCTCGTGAATAGAACGTTTGGACTAGAAAACGAGAACAGTGCGATCAGTAACGAGGGACGATTGAAGAGCTGTAAACCTCATCTTCAATAGCTTCTACTATATTGTCCGCGTCTTGATTCAGTTGTTCGTATGTTGACTCATCGAAACGGTACAACACGGTAAGTTCTGCTTCCGAAGCAATAGGTACATCAAACTCTTTCGCTACCATGGCCCACACGTACGCCTTTTCCATATGCCCAAGGCTGTGGTTGATACTCGCCATCGATTTGAAGATCTCGGTGTTGACCTTCGAACCATTAGAAAGCGTTAACGCATTGTTGAGTAGCTTAAGCGTCTTTTCATGGTCACGGGTAGTATAAAAAGTGGCTAGCGCATATTGCATCTCTGCTGTGTTTAATGCTTCTGTCCCTTCTAATTGCAGGAAACTGCGTCTTGCGTTGGTATCCCCAGTTTGTGACCACATAAAATAAAGCGTTTCCGGGGTATTTGATCGCGAGAGTTCATCAACAATACGCTCAGACTCTTCGATACTATTCATTAAGGAGATGAAGCGACGTTCTTGAAGTTTGGATTGATCAATCGTTTCAATTTGTGCTGCAAGTTCTAAACACTTTTTGTAGGCAGAGACTAATTCGAACTCTTTAATCTTATTGGTATCGCTGGGGTTTTCTTTTGCTTCAAATCGATGCCAGACGAGGTCGGTACGTGCGACACGGCACTGTCCGTCGTTCATATTTAACTTTTCACACTGAAGCCACGGGTTGCTTTCGCACAATTGAGCGGTATTTTTGTTCCCGTCAAAACACCCAACCAGAGTGAAAGGCAATAGGCTTAGTACCAACCATTTCATAATTTTCATATTCCTTCACTTGTGATCAAATACACTTATTTTCAGTCAGGTTCTTGACTCAATTCTGATACGGGTTATTTTCTGGTGAAAATTGTTAAAACTAAGGCCTTACCATGGATGCAGAACAACTTCTTAGCGCAATGACCCCCGAGGTCTACGAACGTTTAAACTATGCAGTTGAAACGGGGAAATGGCCAGAAGGAACGGCGCTCTCTAAAGAGCAGCGCGACTCGTGTATGCAGGCGGTTATGTTGTATCAATCGAAACATAACTCTGAAGCTCAACATATGACAATTGCAGCCGGCGGAGAAATTAGCTTTAAATCAAAGTCTGAACTAAAGAAGCAGTTTAAGTCCGACCAAGAAGATATTGTTAGAGTTAATCCTAATCATTAGGCTTAAATTACAACAAAGGGGTGGCACTGTGCCACCCCTTTTTGACTGTTAAGCTGTTTATTTATAAACAATAATACGATTTAGTTCAGGTTTACGTGAGGGGCTTGATTAAAGGTAAGCCCTCGGCTAAACGAATCGCAGGATAGGCTTATAAGCTCATCTCACCGCGTAACACTTGTTGCATTTGAGCCTTCACTTCTTCGTAGCTTAAATCTTGGCTCAATAGATAATGTAATTTCGCCAGTGCTGCTTCTGGTGTCATATCGTAACCACTGATAACGCCCGACTCTGCTAGTGCACAACCCGTCGCGTAACCACCCATGTTGACTTTACCTGCCAAACACTGAGTTAGGTTCACCACAATCACACCTCGTTCTGAGGCATCTTTTAAGTGTTGAAGTAGCTCTTGATTTTGCGGTGCGTTACCAACACCAAAAGTAAGCAGAATCATTGCATTTACAGGCTGTAGTAGCGTGTTGCGAATCACCTCATGCGAGATTCCTGGGTACATTGTAATTACACCGATGGGTTGCGGAGTAATGTTATGAACCTTGAAAGTACCTTCAGGTTGTTCGTTTACCTTAACGTTATTGCTGATCTGGATATTGATACCCGCTTCTAGCAATGGAGTTAGGTTTGGAGAGGTAAACGCATTGAAGCCATCTGCGTGTGATTTTGTACTGCGGTTACCGCGCATCAACTTGTTGTTGAAGAACAGTGTCACTTCATTGATCGGATAGTTCGCTGCAATGTGCAGAGCATTAAGCAGGTTTGCTTGTCCGTCTGAACGTAATTCTGCTAATGGGATCTGTGAGCCCGTAACAATCACAGGTTTGCCGAGGTTTTCTAACATGAATGACAGAGCTGAGGCGGTGTAAGCCATGGTGTCTGTACCGTGCAGGATAACGAAACCATCGTACTTATCGTAGTTCGCGCGAATATCATCAGCGATAGTCTGCCAATCAAGTGGCGTCATATCTGAAGAGTCCATTAATGGAGAGTATTCATGAATGGTGTACTCAGGCATTTCTGGGCGATGGAATTCAGGCATGCCAGCTAGCTGCTTATCCATAAAACCTGCGACTGGGACATAGCCGTGGTCCAAAGACTTCTGCATGCCAATTGTGCCGCCGGTATACGCGATATAGATGTGTTTTCTTTCCATGGCGATTAATACTTAGTGTGATATAGGGAACAGGGGGGCGATTATAGCGAATTATCATGCAATAAAAAGAGGCGCCTCACACAGAGGCGCCTCTTGATAACAAAGCGTTGAGCTTATCTTATTGAACTTGGCAGTTTAAGCAAAAAGCATATCGGCCTTGTGGGTCGTTAAAGTTACCTAACAGTTGGCTATCTTGAGCTAACTGTTGAGTAACAGGCTGTAAACTGCTTGGAATCATTGACTGAATATCAAGGCCTATCGACATCTGAACTTGGTTCATAAATTCTTGAATAAATAGCTCAGTGGCTGAAAGAGGCTCTTCTACCCAGTAGATATTGTAGGTTTCAAGCTCTGCAAGTGAAGCTGCAGCTGTAATCGCATCATCAAAATCACCAATTTCATCGACTAGACCTTTCTCGATTGCATCTTGCCCTGTCCATACTCGGCCTTGAGCAATCTTGTCGACAGCATCGACTTCCATGCCACGGTTTTCTCCAACTAGGCTAATGAATCGGCGGTAACCGTTTTCAATGCCCATTTGGAAAGCGTCTTTCGCACCTTCGCTTAGTCCAGTTGTAATACCAAGACCAGAGAAAGGCGACGTACCAACGCCATCGGTGTAAACGCCGATATCGTTCAAGCCTTTCTCAAAGGTCGTGATAACACTGAAGATACCGATCGAGCCTGTTAGTGTGGTTGGTTGAGCCAAAATCTTGTCTGCGCCCATCGAGATCCAATAACCACCAGAAGCAGCCAGGCTAGACATAGAAACCACAACAGGTTTACCAGCTTGCTTGATCGCTTCTATTTCATTGCGGATAACTTCTGAAGCAAATGCGCTACCACCTGGGCTGTCTACACGAAGTACAACCGCTTTTACTTTGTCGTCGTTGCGCGCTTGGCGAAGTAGGGCGGCCGTGGTATCACCACCAACGGTGCCACGTGGCTGCTTGCCATCCATAATTGCGCCGCTAGCGACAATTACAGCGACATCGTGCGATTCACTTGTTAGGTCAGAAAGCATGGTTGTACGGTACTCGTAGTACCCCAACGCGTTATAGCTGTCTTGACCGTCACTGCCGAAGACGTCTGCGAGCTCTAGACGAACTTGTTGGCGAGTTGCCAGTTCGTCAACTAAACCAAGCTTCTCTGCCAGTTTTGCGATATCGCCATCAACCGACTCAAGGTCTTTTAAGAAAGAGTCCATGCTTGGGTTCAAGGTTTTAGCATCGATCTGGCGGTTGTTGCTTACGTCATCAACGTATGCTCCCCACAGTTGACCCAACCAACGAGAAGCTGACTCTTTCGCTGCGTCTGACATATCGTCGCGAATGAAAGGTTCGATTGCAGACTTATAAGTACCGACGCGGAATACATGTGTATTTACGTCAAGCTTCTGTAATAGAGTTTTGTAGAATAGCGAGTAAGCACTGTAGCCTTTAAGAAGAACCCCACCATCTGGTGATAGGAAGACTTTAGTTGCGTAGCTGGCTAGGTAGTATTGGCTTTGGTTGTAAAAGTCACCCACCGCATAAATTGGTTTGCCAGTTGCTTTGAACTCGTTGAGCGCTTTAGCAATGTAGCGAAGCTTGGTCAGATTGGTTTCTGGCAGTTCTTTGAGTGCTAAAACGATACCTGTTACCTTGTCATCGTCTTTGGCGTAGCGAATCGTTTCAACAATATCAAACAGGACGTTCTCTTTTGGAAGGTCTTTGCCAAGCAGTGAGCCCGTGACTGAATCCATCGGATTGATATAGCGACTTTGCTCCACGATAGGACCAGACAGGTTAAGCACTAAAGCCGATTCCTGTGGAACAGTGGGTTGAGTTGTGTCTGAGTGGAAGTATACAAAGTAGATGATGGCGATACTGAGTAAAAAGAAAAGGTTAACCAGCGCAAGACGCACAAACGTGATGAGCTTCCAAATCCCTTTAAAGATCATGCCTATAAATTTGAATATTTTTTTCATTCTGTCTCCGCAGTGAGATCACGTCGCTTTAACAAGCTGTAGTACCATTAATCTCAATAATATGAACTGCTTGATATCCTACGATAATTCCCTAGCTCAAACTACACCAAGAATTGCTAATCGATATATATTCTCATTAAGTGTAGTCATATTAGGGGTTTCTGAACGATTAATACGTCCTGCATTATGATCGGTGTTACAAAAATGTAAACGGTTGTTTGAACTTTTGGTGATTGAGTTATATTGTGGTCTGACCACAAGGATATAATAATAGAAGTGATGTCTGCCATGTACCCACATTTACTCGAACCACTCGATCTTGGATTTACTCAGTTACGTAACCGTGTATTGATGGGATCAATGCACACGGGTTTAGAAGAAAATAAAGAAGGCCTCCACAAGCTTGCCGCGTTTTATGAAGAGCGAGCAAAAGGAGGCGTTGGCCTTATTGTTACCGGTGGTTTCTCTCCTAATTTACGTGGCAGATTGACCCCATTTAGTGCTGAGTTCAGTAAAGTTAAGCACGCTAAAGCTCACCAAGTTGTTACCGAGGCCGTGCATAAGCATGGAGGTAAAATTGCCCTTCAGTTGCTACATGCTGGCCGCTATGCCATGCACCCATTCGCGCAAAGTGCTTCGGGCATCAAAGCGCCAATCGCTAAGTTTGCACCGAGTGAGATGAGCCCTCGTCAAATTAAAAAGACCATCGGTGCTTTTGCCAACAGTGCAGAGCTAGCTCAGGTTGCTGGCTATGACGGCATAGAGATCATGGGCTCCGAAGGTTACTTGATTAACCAATTTATCTGTAAACGTACCAACATGCGTTATGACGAATGGGGCGGTTCTTATGAGAAGCGTATGCGTTTCCCGCTAGAGATCGTTAAATCGATTCGCGAAGCGGTGGGTAAAGATTTCATCATTATTTTCCGTTTATCGATGCTGGATTTGGTTGAGCAAGGCAGCACATTCGAAGATGTTGTACTTCTGGCTCAGAAGCTAGAAGAAGCGGGCGTGACCATTATTAATACCGGTATTGGTTGGCATGAAGCTCGTGTCCCAACTATTGCGACACAAGTTCCAAGAGGGGCATTCTCTTGGGTGACGGAAAAAGTAAAACCATACGTGTCGATCCCAGTGGTGACGTGTAACCGAATCAACACGCCAGAAGAGGCCGAACGTATCCTCAGTTCAGGACAGGCCGACATGGTATCAATGGCTCGTCCATTCTTGGCTGACCCTGACTTTGTTAATAAAGCCGCTCAAGACCAAGCGCAGTTCATTAACACCTGTATCGGTTGTAACCAAGCGTGTCTTGATAACGTATTCAAAGGCAAACGAGCGAGCTGCTTGGTGAACCCTCGCGCTTGTTACGAAACTGAAATTGTTGTGCAACCCGCTCAAGCAACCAAAACCATTGCCGTCGTCGGTGCTGGGCCAGCAGGTTTAGCTTGTGCAACAACGTTGGCACAGCGTGGGCATAAGGTTGATCTGATAGAGAAAAATGACCGCATCGGTGGACAATTTAGATTGGCAATGCAGATTCCGGGTAAAGAAGAGTTCAGAGAAACGATTCGTTACTTTGCTAACCAAATAGATGCATCAGGCGTGAACTTAAAACTGGATACTGAAGCGACGTTTGAGATGTTGTTGAAGTACGATGAAGTCGTGATGGCTGCTGGTGTTGAACCCAGAAAGCTTGATATTGAAGGGATAGATCAAGAAAACGTAGTCGACTACCAAACCTTGATTCGTGAAAAGACACCAGTAGGCGAAAAAGTCGCGATTGTTGGTGCCGGTGGTATTGGTATTGATGTGGCAACTATGCTGACAGAGCCGACTTCTCATAGCTTGGACGACTGGCTGCATGAGTGGGGCATTGATAAGAATATGGAGCACCCAGGTGGACTTTATCCTTACCCTGATTCGTTCAGTGATAAAACGGTTTGGGTGATGCAGCGTAAAGCGGGGCGTGTCGGTAAAGGCCCGGGTAAGACTACAGGTTGGATTCATAAACGCACATTAGAAAAACGTGGTGTGAACTTACTTGGTGGCGTGAGCTACAACAAGATTGACGACCAAGGTCTGCATATCAGCGTTGGTAAGAAAGATCAGGTACTCGATGCCGATTCCGTTATCGTATGTGCGGGTCAAGTTTCAGTTCGTCCATTCGAAGACATGTGGCAAGAGTTTGGTGGCAAACTACACGTGATAGGCGGTGCCGATTACGCAGGTGAACTGGATGCCGTGCGTGCGATTCGACAAGGTGTTGAGCTGGCGATTAAGCTCTAACAACAAACAGAATGTTCTCGTTTGATAAGTTTGAATCAGAAAGTTCAATAAGCTGAACTAGACGGGTAATTAAGCTTGGACTAGACAGATAAATAAGGCTCCTAAGTCATAGATTTAGGGGCCTTTGTTGTTTCTAGTGTCGTTTCAAATATTGCTTCAAATAGACAGCCGTTGAGATTTATTATCGTTTGTGTTCTGTGCTACAGTTCAATTATACAAAAAATAAAAATTAGTAAGGACTTCAAATGGATGCTTTGGATCTATTGCTCAATAGACGCTCAATCGCAAAACTCTCTGATCCGGCACCTGAAGGTGTGGCGTTAGAAAATATCATTAAAGCGGGCTTACGTGCTCCAGACCACGGCGCATTGACACCATGGCGCTTTGTTATCGCACAAGGCTCAGGGTTACAGAAGCTCTCTGATATTTTGGTTCGTGCGGCACAAGCTGACGAGAGCGAAGAAGCGGTCATTGAGAAAGTTAAAAAAGCGCCGTTTCGAGCACCAATGGTGATCACTATCATCGCAAAGGTAACTGAGCACGAAAAAGTGCCCGCGTTCGAACAACACCTATCTGCGGGTTGCGCTGCACAAGCCATGCAAATGGCTGCCGTTGCTCAAGGTTTCCAAGGTTTTTGGCGCTCAGGTAAGTGGATGTTCCACCCTGAGGTTCACCAAGCTTTCGGCCTAGAAGGCGACGACGAAATCGTTGGTTTCCTATATTTGGGTACTCCGGGCTGTACGCCAATGAAAGCGCCAGAGCGTGACTTCTCAAAGTTCGTTGAGTTCTTATAAAGAACGCTGAAGCTTGAATAGTAGAATGCTAACTGTATAAACAACCAGTTTTCCTTGATTTCTAGGTGCCACATTAGATAATGTGGCCCTAATTGTTTGTAGCATCTGGAAAAACATGTCTCGCCTTATTATTGCTGAAAAACCAAGCCTCGGCCGCGCGATTGCCGCCGCACTACCTAATCCACAGAAGAAAGACCAAGGGTTTATCAAATGTGGCAATGGGGATGTGGTGACTTGGTGTATTGGACACTTATTGGAGCAGGTTGAGCCAGACGCTTATGATGACCGCTATAAGAAGTGGAACTTAGCCGATCTTCCTATCGTGCCAGAGCTATGGCAACTAAGACCTCGTAAGACTTCCAGCAAACAGCTCACGGTGATCCGAAAGCTATTGAAGGACGCGACCCAAATTGTCCATGCGGGTGACCCGGATAGAGAAGGGCAGCTGCTAGTCGATGAAGTGATTGATTATTGCAAGGTGTCTAAGGCTAAGAAAGAGTCGATGGACAGGCTGCTGATCAGCGATTTGAACTTACCAGCGGTAAAGCGTGCGCTCTCTCAGATGCGGAGTAACCGCGATTTTATTCCACTTTCTATTTCTGCATTGGCGCGCTCTAGAGCCGATTGGCTGTATGGCATGAACATGACTCGCGCGTATACCTTGCTTGGTCAAAAGGCGGGTTACCAAGGTGTGTTGTCGGTAGGGCGAGTGCAAACGCCTATACTTGGTTTGGTCGTAAGGCGTGATGAAGAGATTGAAAACTTCATTCCGAAAGATTACTTCACTCTGCATGCGCTGATCCCTTACCAAAACAACGGGCAGAGCTTTGATATTCGTGCGCGTTGGAAGCCAAGCGAAGCATGTAAACCTTGGCAAGATGAAGAAGGCCGCGTGCTCAATCGAAAGCTGGTTGAGAATGTCGCTAACCGAATTGCTAATCAGCCTGCAATGGTAACGGAATCAGAGCAAAAGCAAAGCAAACAAGCGGCACCACTCCCTTATTCGCTGTCAGCTCTGCAGATTGATGCGTCTAAGCGTTTTGGTATGAGCGCTCAACAGGTACTCGACACTTGTCAGTCATTGTATGAGAAACACAAACTCATCACTTACCCACGTTCTGATAGCCGCTATCTACCTAAAGATCATTATTCGCAACGAGAGTCAGTCGTGGATGCTATCGCCAATAATGCGAAAGAGCTGCAAAGTGGTGCGCAAGGCGCGGATCTTTCTCTTAAATCCAAAGCATGGAACGACAGTAAGGTCGATGCTCACCACGCGATAATCCCAACGCCGAAGAAATCAGCGGTGAATGGCCTATCTGCCAATGAGATGAAAATCTATCAGCAAATCGCCCGCCAATATCTGATGCAGTTCTACCCACCGGCTGTTTTTGCGGATGCTAAGTTGGTTTTTGATATCGCTGGTGGTGTGTTCATCGCGAAAGGGCGTCAGCTTATCAACCCAGGTTGGAAGGTGTTGATGGGAAAAACGGACACCGAAGAGAAAGGCGATGGCACAGATACGGTTCCTCCATTGGATAAAGGAACGGTGCTGACGTGTCGTGAAGGTATTATTGGCGATAAGAAAACCGAGCCACCAAAACACTTTACCGAAGCGACGTTGTTACAAGCGATGACCGGTATTGCGCGCTTTGTGGCAAACAAAGACCTTAAAGCTATTTTGAAAGAGACCGATGGCCTTGGAACAGAGGCAACTCGTGCGGGCATTCTAGATACTTTGTTCAAAAGACAGCTACTAACTCGACAAGGTAAAAGCATTCATAGCAGCCCTGCGGGGAGAGGTTTGATTAATGCCTTGCCAGAGGACTCGACCTTTCCCGACATGACCGCTCACTGGGAGCATCAGTTGCAAGGCATGGCTGAACGAAATCAAGCGTATCAACCCTTCATGCAAGAGTTAGAAAGCAAGATCGACGGTTTGATGGGCAAGGTAAAAACGGGTGAAGTTCCTGAATCCCTGCGCCATCTTCCTAAAGTCGAAAGACCGGCCTTTAAACGCCGCAAAGGTGGTGGGACAAGGAAGAAGACTTACGCGAAGAAAGGCGCTAAAAGTTAATCAGTTAGAAACTGAAAGCTAACAACACCCATTATTGATATCGGGAATCAATATTAACGCCCGACCTTGCGCCCACAACGTTTAAACAGCTGCTGCCAATAATCAACATGGCGGCGAGTGGATGATCGAAAGGCGTGATGCGCATCTTTGATGGGAAAGTAATAACTGTGTAGGTCAGGTTGCGCGTCAAACATACCAAGTTGCGGGGCTAACTGCTGATAGTAGCCATCTAATTGCGCCATGTACGGCTGAACCTTGTCAATGTATTGCTGTTCGAACACATTATTAAGGTAACGAAACTTAGTCGTGTCTCGCTGCTCACCACAAATTATGTTGGCGTCAAAAGTTGAGAGTTGTTTGGTAATGGTATCAAGCTCAACAGAGGCACGAGATAGTGAGTAGTACAAATCCCCAAGCGTCGAACTCTTCTCTAATCCTTCTTGAACTTCAGTAGTCTTGCCGGAGACGAGCGGTGTGTTTAACGAGGCTGTAGAATTTCTCCTCGCCCGTCTCAATTCTGATCCTACCGCCATTTCATCATGATATGAGCTTGAACGCACTAACTCCTTGTGATCTAATCTAAATTATTCGTCACAAGACACAGTTATGCCCAACTTCAAAACCGATTACTCGAACCAAAACATGTTCGTCCCTATCATCATCGATGAACAACTCATCCCCGGAACTATCGAGTATGCGATTTCTCACATTGTCGATAACCACCTCGACCTCTCGCCCTTTGATGCGCACTACCACAACGACAAAAACGGGGCGGCTGCTTACCCACCTTCCATCATGCTTAAGGTTATTTTTTACGCCTATTCCCTTGGCATGTTATCTAGCCGTCGCATAGAAAGGGCTTGCGTCAACAACGTCACCTTCATGTGCTTATCGGGCGACGAGCGACCACACTTCACCACTATCGCGGCTTTCATCGCACAAATGAAGGACACCATCGAACCACTGTTCACTCAGGTTCTCATGATATGCGATGAACAAGACCTAATTGGCCGTAACATGTTTGCTATTGATGGCTGTAAAATTTCATCCAATGCCAGTAAGGAGTGGAGTGGCACACACGAAGAGCTTCGCCGTAAAAAAGAAAAACTACAACGAGCGAGCCAGCGAATTATCGAGCGTCATCAAAGCCAAGATTCGCTCCCAAATGAAGTTATCGAACAAGACTTAAGACAAAAACAAAAGCTTGATAGCAGCGCCGATAAAATAGGTGCATTTCTGGCGAGCACTAAAGACAAATTGGGCAGCAGTAAAAAACCTGTAAAAAGCAACATCACGGACAATGACAGCGCTAAAATGACCACCTCAAAAGGCACTATTCAAGGTTATAACGGCATCGCCATCACGGATGACAAGCACCAAATTATTTTACACAGCCAAGTGTGGGGAAGTGTTGGTGAGCAGCAAACATTAAAGCCTGCAGTGCTCGCTTTGAAAGAACAATTAGAAAAACTACCCAACAGCTCAGAGCGCACCACCAAGTTCACCGCAGACAGTGGGTTTCACAGTAAAACCAACCTCAAGTTCCTGTCTGAGACCCCTTATGATTGTTACATAGCAGACACTGGATTTCGCAGCCGTAATCCGCTGTTTCAAAACAGTGAAACCTATCAGACCGAGCAAGCGAAAAAACGAAAGAAACGCTCAAAAACAGGCAAAACCTGTTACTCCATTTCGATGTTCGAGTTCAACCAAGACGAAATGACTTGCCGATGCCCTGCAGGAAATATGATGCGACTGAGCAGTAAAAACGCCGTCATCCGTGGGGAGCGTGGTGCTCAGTTTTGTGGATACCTAAACGACTGCAGACAATGCGTTCATCAACCGCTGTGCATGAGAAAACCGCCTGGCAAGCAAGTTGGTCGACAAGTCTTCTTTATCTACAAAAACACCAAAGACTTTGACCACATGCAGGCCATGAAAGACAAGATTGATAGCCCAGAAGGAAGGCGGCAATACAGTAAACGGCTTGGATGTGTTGAGCCTGTTTTTGGTAACATCACAGTCAACAAACAGATGAATCGATTTACGCTAAGAGGACAAGAGAAAGTGAACGCCCAATGGGCGATGTTCAGCATGCTTCACAACATGGAAAAGTTACGAAATTGCATTATCTAGAGGGTAAAACCTCTAAAATCATCGAAAAACTCCGATTAACTCTCATCCTGTCGCTCTATCTTTCCTTATTATGGTAAAGGTCACTATCATCACGTAGCATTTAGGCTGTTATCGGTCGGATAAATGACGATAAAAGCAGGGAAAATCGGCGAAAAATCGAGAAATCCTACAGCCTCAACGCTCGGTTAATATGCTCTAGGGCGTCCCTTGTCTGTCGGACTTGTTCGCCGATATCAGCACGCAACCACTGACTTCCACGCATTTGAGACTGCATCGCTTCACTGGCATAGATGAGATTCCATTGGTGCAGTGGAAATTGTGCGAGCTTCTGCTGCTCGATTTCTTTGAGTAATTCTACGATCTCTGGATCTAATTCGTTATTAGATAAACATTGACCAACACCTTCCAGTAGAGCGACTTGATAATCGTAATTTCGGAACTCGTCGGCGACTTTTCCAAGTACGGAGTTTCTTTCTGCAATCAGGTTGAATAATCCGCATTGTCGAAGTTGATAGCTGTCGATAAGCCCGATAGAGAGCGAAGGAACTTCAATAAACAGTTCTCGCTTTCTCGGTAAGCTGTCGAGCTCCCAGTCTTCCTGTATCTCGTCAGCATCTTGCACGTTGGCGATTTTGGCCTGATAGTCGTCGAAGTAGTTCTGTGGGCTGTCATCGAAACATCCAGTGATCACCACGGTCAGACACAACAGTGTTGAACGTACGATTAAGCTTGAGATAGCGTGACGATCCATGTGATCGCTACCAGTCTATTTCGCTACCATCGAAATTAAAGAAGTGACCACTCACTTCAGTATTCGATGACTCTATTACAGTCACAAGGCCTTTAGCTGAAGTCTCTGTATCAATAAGAGCATTAGGTCCGCCCATTTCGGTCTGTACCCACCCTGGATGTAACGCCAACACTGTAAAGCCATTATCGGTTAAGTCGTTACTTAAGCTCTTCACAACGGAGTTTAAAGCGGCTTTAGATGAACGATAGATATAACCGCCGCCTGAGGTGTTCTCGGTCATGCTGCCGACTCTAGATGAAAGACAGGCGATCTTTTTGACGTCACTACTTTCTATAAGAGGTAATAGAGTCTCGACAAGCTTCAATGGGGCAATTGTGTTGATTTCAAATACACGACGCCACTCTTCGACATCGGTATTACCCAGACCATAACCTTTAGGGCCATAGTAGCCAGCGTTGTTGATCAAGATATCAATCGACTCTATTTGCGAAGTGAGGTGGCTCACCGCTTGGTAATCGGTGATCTCTAATTGAATGCAGGTCAGGTTGCTACTGTGGTCTGCGAGAGAGAGCAGTTCTTTTGCTGAATTGGCGTCACGGTAAGTTGCGTACACCTTGTGATTACCTTTCAAGTATTGTTGAGTCAGACTTAAGCCAATGCCGCGGTTCGCTCCAGTAATAAAAATAACGCTCATGGTGATTCCTTTTCAGTTCAATTAGTTAAGTTTGATGGCTTAACACGAGAAAATCAACGGTCCACCAACTGGCCATTAGCATTCCTACAAAAATCATTACTGCAGCCATCGAGCCACAGATCACACCACAGATGAGTATTACGTTTTTCATTGTTGTCTCTGGAATTAATTAAAGGTAATGATAACTATTATCATTAATTAAGGTTGTCGCCAAGTCTGAGACTGTTATGATTTTGAGATTGATACGTAATACGCCCGATCTATGACTCCTTTAATTTACCATCCAATTTATTCTCAGTTGCCTTTACCAGAAGGGCATCGTTATCCAATCAATAAATATCAACTGTTGCACAGTGCTGTGAAGCACCACATGGATAGCGATCCAAAATGGGGTAATGCATTCGAAATGTTCCAGCCAATGCCTGTTTCGGTAGAACAAGTAAAGCAGGTACACGATGGTGAATATGTCGATTTGCTAGTTTCTGGAAATTTACCAGCAGCAAAAATGAGACGTATCGGCTTTCCGTGGAGTGAACAGCTTATAGAAAGGACACTCTATTCAAGTGGTGGAACCTGCTTGGCCGCTGAAATGGCCATCGAGAGTGGTTTAGCGATTCATCTCAGCGGTGGCTATCATCATGCGCACCGAGATTTTGGCAGTGGCTTCTGTTTGTTGAATGATCTGGTCTTGGCGGCCAAGCACGCATTAACCTTTGAGCATATAGATAAAGTGCTGATCGTCGACAGTGATGTTCACCATGGCGATGGTACAGCGACACTTTGCCAAGAGAGCGATGAGATTATTACTTTGTCATTCCACTGCGATAAGAACTTCCCTGCGCGTAAACCGTTATCTGATTTAGATGTGCCATTAAGTCGTGAAACAGAAGATGAAGAGTTCTTACGTTGTTTTGAACAAGTCACCAAGTTGGCGATTGCGCATCACCAACCTGATCTGATTATTTATGATGCGGGGATCGATATCCATCAAGACGATGAACTGGGTTATTTGAATGTTTCGACAAAAGGGATATTTGAACGCGACTGTTTCATGATTGAATTAGCGAAATCAGAGTCTATTCCAATGGCGTGTGTAGTCGGTGGCGGATATCGAACTGAACATCAAGATCTGGTGCCGATTCACATGCAGTTACTCAACGCTGCATTGGCTGTGAATAGCAGAACCGGTGAGCTTGTGTGATCTCCAGATACAAAAAAGCCGCTGATTTCTCAGCGGCTTTCTTTAATGTGGTGGAGGGATAGGGATTTGAACCCAACCACCAAAAAATTAAATGCTTATTTTACAATTGGTTAATCGAGTTATCGAAAATCATTTTAATCGTTTGTCTTGTACAGATTAAACCTTACTTCACCGTTTAACGTCAAGATATATCAGATTGACATGTTAGTAAGTTAGGGCGGAACGTTATTAACGTTGCCCTTGCTTGGAGAAAAACACTCAGGCATACGTCCTTCTAGAGTAAAACACAAAATTTACTTATAGAGAGGCTCGGCCTGTCAACTCTCGGGACTTAACGCTGACTACGCAGCGCTCAATCCTAATTTGTTATGCATTTCTTCCAAGCTCAGAATCTGGCCCCAACTTACTACTAAAAACGAACATACAACTAACTAAAATGCCTAACTCAAAAAGCTGACATAGAAAAGATGCCACCTTAAACACCAGACCAGTTTCCATCCAAGGCGTCGCTATTTCGATTAGCACAGCGGCTAAAACCAAAGTATACCCAATCCGTTGATGCCATTTACCTAACACTGGCGAAAAATGGTGGAAAGCTAACAAGTAGAGCACCGAAAAAAAAGGCATTATAAACCAGGTGAAAGACTCAAAAATTTCAACCAATGAGCTACCACCTTCACCCAAAGTCGCCATTAGTATCGGGATAATAAAATTGAGTAGCATATAAAGACACGGATATATAAGAATACCCAAGGCAAGATACTGGACTGATTTTTTAACTCTACTTTCCACTTGTACTACCTTCTCAAGTTGGAGTAACGCATAACAAATGATATGGACTCCCTCTACCTGACACTCGGCGCGCCATACTTACTCAGTAAACGCTGAAGAACTGGAGGTTACTATGTCCACCATTCAAACTATTGGCGTGACCTCACCAAGAATATGTTCAGTATTCACTGTGTCGATGCATATGGCAAGTGTGTCCTACGCAAAAATATCTAAAGAAACAAAATCTTAAATACATTAGCTAAGTTTCCGCCTTGCCTCATCGGTATGGAGGCGTACTCTGGTGCACATCATTGTGCGTGAGAGCTCAGCAAATGAAATTTTTGGACAAATGTATTTCAGGTGTGTTGCTCCAAACCGTTTCGATCAGATAAGAAAAAGTATCTAGGATACATTAAATTGTGTATGGCTGTTTATTTCTACAGATGTACTTTTTAGCTTACAAATTTTTATTCAACCATTTCACCGTGTGATCTCGCATATCGTTGGAAAAGTAATGCGATTCCTCAACTAAATTGAACTCAATTTCAGTATTGTTTCTATCGTATTTACTCTTCACTTTTTCATAAAAGTCCTTCGCGAAATTAGCAGGAAC
>NZ_JBGONU010000056.1:0-25661 GCF_041439295.1 Vibrio sp. 1F253
ATCGGCTTTTCATGTAGGCCAGCTACACGTCAAAGCCTCTTCCTTGTATAAATTTTCCACAAGATGCTGCAAAACCCAGCTCGAAAGATCACAGCCCCTAAATTTAGAGAAACGTTCAACTCTGCAGCGGCGCATTGACAACGAAACGATTTAACAAAATGAACGTTGTTATCTGGTTCTACGAGTATTGTTACGATAACTTCCAATGACTTTTAGAACTTATAAGTAATACAATTGGTGGTGTTGTATTGTCCGAAATTTATTACTTACTGGATAAGGTTGTTGAAAAATGACAGTGTTTTTTCCGCATTATTCTTGACTCGGCAAGTTCTTGTTGTGAGCTACTCTAGTACCTTTAGGGGGCAGGGAAAGGTGTCAGACGCTTTGATTTATTGGGGGGAACTTTAAGAGTGTGCCTGACTCATTTTTCTTTGGTCAGAACGATAGGAATGTACACTAATTAAACCTATCAAGCTTTATCTGTAAATGATTTACTGATTCGTATCCGGTTAGATATTGTCGGATATGAAGGACGAAAGACTGAGTTGCTATCTGATTTGTCACTTATTAATCACAAGACCTATTCTTTGGGTTTATATGAGGCCAATTCGATAAGTGATGTCAGTATCCGCATTCGAAATTCATGCGCTGGATCACGCACGAAAGTCCTAAAACGGTTGCCTTAGCGGATTCGGCTAGTTATTATAATGAGCATATAATAATACAATAACATATTTGGAGTTGAATATGACTAAACCTGTAATCGGTTTCATTGGCCTAGGTCTTATGGGCGGCAACATGGTTGAAAACCTGCAAACACGCGGTTACCACGTAAACGTAATGGATCTAAGCGAAGAAGCGATGGCTCGTGTTACTGCTCGTGGCAATGCTACAGCTTTCACTTCCGCTAAAGAGCTTGCAGCTGCAAGTGATATTGTTCAGTTTTGCCTTACCACCTCTGCTGTTGTTGAAAAAATCGTTTACGGCGAAGACGGTGTTCTAGCGGGCATCAAAGAAGGTGCAGTACTCGTAGACTTCGGTACGTCTATCCCTGCTTCTACTAAGCAAATCGGCGCAGCTCTTGCTGAAAAAGGCGCGGGTATGATCGACGCACCTCTAGGTCGTACTCCAGCCCATGCTAAAGATGGTCTTCTGAACATCATGGCTGCTGGCGACATGGAAACTTTCAACAAAGTTAAACCTGTTCTTGAAGAGCAAGGCGAAAACGTATTCCACCTAGGCGCTCTAGGTGCTGGGCACGTGACTAAGCTTGTAAACAACTTCATGGGTATGACAACGGTTGCGACTATGTCTCAAGCTTTCGCTGTCGCTCAACGCGCTGGTGTTGATGGTCAGCAATTGTTTGACATTATGTCTGCAGGCCCATCTAACTCTCCGTTCATGCAATTCTGTAAATTCTACGCGGTAGACGGCGAAGAGAAGCTAGGTTTCTCTGTTGCTAACGCAAACAAAGATCTTGGTTACTTCCTTGCTCTTTGCGAAGAGCTAGGTACTGAGTCTCTAATCGCTCAAGGTACCGCAACAAGCCTACAAGCTGCTGTAGATGCTGGCCTTGGTCAAAACGACGTACCAGTAATCTTCGACTACTTCGCTAAACTAGAGAAGTAATCACGTCGTTTAGACACGGTTGGATAAAGAACCTGCTCATTTGAGTGGGTTTTTTTATGCTTGTTTTTAGACATTCTTGGAACGATATTTTTTAAGGAAGTGTACTCAATGAAGAGTGGGAAGAATGAAAACGGGTTTGTAGAGTTGGGTATCTGATTCGCTAATGTGTTGAACATGAACATGAACATGAACATGAACATGAACATAAGGATCAACTGGTGATATGAGATTATGAAATTACAAGGCGATGTTTGCCCAATAATTAGTATATAGACACACGTATTGTCAGGTATTGCTCAAAGAGGGCAATAACCCGAACGATAACCCACTCAACGCCATTTGATAATGAGGAATATACGGTGACTAGCAAGGTTACCATTATTGTTTACTAGGACTTAATGCAGCCTTATTCTTTATGGCGTAGCGAAATGTCTAGGCTCTTCGTTTGAGCTATATCGATCTAAATGAGATAAGCCTGAGACTACACAAGCAGTTCAGACATTTTCTCGGGACAGTAACTTTGTTACTTTTTGGTGGCGATCAGTCATACATCAATTCGTTGGCTTTGTTTGAGTCGAACTCTATCAATGACTTGCGAGCAAGATGTCTGAAGGGCAGCGCTTTTACTAGCTCTTCAAAGGGCTGAATGGCAAATGCCCAAAAGATAGAGCCGTCTAATCCAAAGATGATCAATGCACACAATGGAATTGAAATTACCCATTGACCAGTAAAGTTGATTTTGAAGACTGCGGTTGTTTTTCCTAGTGCTCTCAATACATTTCCATGGACTGTGTTGTAGCCACGAACAATCGGTAAAAAGATGTAGAGTGGGGCGATAACGGCCAACGCTTGATATGTAGACTCGTCCAAGTTCGGGTAAATGTCACCAATCACCATACTTAAGCCTGCGAACAAGATTGCACACACAAAAGAAATGACTACCGCAATATCAATGCTGGTATCGACGTTTTTGACTAGGTCATCCATCTTTTTAGAGCCAATCGCTTGGCTGATAGTAATTGCGGAAGAGTGAGCCCAAGCGGTAATAAATTGAGAGACAGCCCTAATCCAAGGCATCACCAAAGTAATCGCAACATACGCGTTGATGTTAAGTTGCGAATACAGTAACTGATAAATCGTTGCGCCAATCAACAGCATGGTTACATTTGCTGCGACAGGGAATATCTCGATAAAGTGACGGCGAACGTTTGTCATGAACTCTGATCGTTGGGCGTCTAATTTGAGTGAAATTGCTGAGCTGAAATACACGCAAAGAACCAGATACACAAGGCGAAGGGTGATAGCAATAACACTGCCTAGCGCGGCGCCTTGAACACCAATACCTTCGAAATTTGAAAAGCCGTGAATGAGCCCATAAGAAAGTACAGCGTTGATCGGCAATTCAATCAAATACCCTTTAAACGGTATCTTGGTTCTTCCTAATGCGTTAAATAGGGCGATAATCACTTGCGTTAATGCAGTGAAAATGACGAGATACTTTGAGATATCAAGGTAGTGGCTGATTTCTAAGTAAAGGGCTTTATCGTCGGTTAAGGCTTGAATTAAAGGCTGTTCTAAAAAGGTGAGTAGAAACCAAAATATTGTCGCGATACCTAAGTTGATGAACAGACCTGCCCAAAACGCTTTGGATAATGAAGCGGTGATGCCAGAACCTACGGCGCGGCTTAATACTAGTTGAGTGCCGTTTGCCAGCGCCATTTGAATACCGAGTACAAAGGCAACCATAGTCGTCGCAATTCCCATGGCAGCCAAAGGTATTTCACCAAGAGGAGAGACCAGCAGCGTATCGATCATCAACATCGACTGCATCAATATACCGTTTAGGGCTAGGGGCCAGGCGAGAGAGAAATTTTTCCTTACATACGATTGTGTAGACACAAACAACACCTTATGTGTGTAACCGTAAGTTTTCTCTGAGAGGACCCGAGTTCAACATTTAAAGATGAAACACTACGGTAATGGATGGTTAAAAATGGGCGCTAAAACTGACTGACTCGTGTATTGGGATACACGAGTCAGTCTGGTCAATCTTGGTTATGCGATGGCTAATTCAACCCTAGACAGCTTTTGATTTTCATCATCAAGTAAAGCTTGAGAGGCTATTCGAGCCTGATTCGCATTGCCTGACATAATCGCATCATATATCGCTTTATGCTCTTCTAAACAGAAGCGACCGCCTTCGGCAGAGTGGTCGATAAACTGTTTGAAAATCGTCGACAGAATGTTCGCGAACGGAATGTAAAACTGGTTACCCGTCGACAAGAAAATCGTTTGGTGAAACAGATGATCGTTGGTTGTCCACTCTTCATAATCAAAGCCATTTGCCGCGATGGTCATCTTTTGGAAAAGAATCGAAAGCTCTTTACGTTGCTCTACCGTAGCGTTGGATGCCGCAAGCGCACACGCTTCTGGGTCAATCGCTTTTCTTAAGCCTAAAAATTGAGATAAGAAGGGTTTGGTGTCTTCCAGATCTTGAATCCAATCTAGGAGTTGAGGGTCTAAAAAGTGCCATTGAGCACGTGGCCTGATATGAGTCCCCACTTTAGGTTTTGATTCGATAAGCCCTTTGGCTGAAAGTAGCTTTGTCGATTCGCGAAGTGCAGTTCGACTGACGCCAAAGACTTCACACAACTCCATTTCACTGGGTAATTTCTCTTTTTCTTTGAGCTCTCCCGACAGAATTTTACGCGCAATCTGTCGAGCCACTTGAACATGAATTCGGCGGCTTGAATCTGCCACCAATGAAAATATAGCCATATAAACCACCTCAGGCTGACGTATTAAGTATAAAAACAGCGGATAGATTTAAGTTAGCGCGACTTTAAGCTTGAGGGATAATGCTTGTAGCGGCTATCGAGTCAAACATCTACAGTCACCTATTATTTTTAATAAATCATACAATAACACCTAGTTCAATCAAGTGTACAACGATAGAAATGCGTCGCAGTGAAGGGGAACTCATAAGTTAAGGTGATTTTTGTGATGTTACGCATGCCAAAATTGCGTAAATAGGAACTATTTGTATGTATAAATAAGAAGGTACGACTGGTAGTGATAAGCTTCGAAAAGTTTGTGGGATTTTGATAGAACCATAGAGTATAAGGGAGCTCACGTTATTATCCCCCTCATTTGGTGCATTATACTTTCAGTGCTATAGTACGAGTTAAATAATACATATCTAATAAGTAAGTAGACTCATGGCAGAAACTTTCAAATCTATTTCAGGCTCTAAGCGAAGCCTTCATGTGCAGGTGGCACGTGAAATCGCTCGTGGTATTTTGTCGGGTAATTTACCTCAGGGTTCGATTATCCCTGGTGAGATGGCTCTGTGTGAGCAGTTTGGTATTAGCCGCACGGCGTTGCGAGAGGCGGTGAAACTTCTAACTTCAAAAGGCCTTTTAGAGTCACGCCCTAAAATCGGCACTCGCGTTGTTGATCGTGCATACTGGAACTTTTTAGATCCTCAGCTTATCGAATGGATGGATGGACTAGCTGATACCGATCAGTTTTGTCATCAGTTTTTAGGTTTACGTCGTGCGATTGAGCCTGAAGCGTGTGCATTGGCAGCTAAGTTTGCAACTGCCGAGCAACGTATTGAATTATCAGAAATTTTCCAAAAAATGGTAGAAATTTCTAGCGAAGAAACGCTTGATCAAGCTCGCTGGTTAGATATTGATATGAAGTTCCATAGCCTTATCTTCAATGCAACGGGTAATGATTTCTACTTACCGTTTGGCAACATATTGACGACGATGTTTGTTAACTTTATTGTGCACTCTTCAGAAGAAGGCAGCACATGCATTAACGAACATCGCGCAATATACGAAGCCATTATGGCAGGCAATAGTGATAAAGCACGCCAAGTTTCGGCAAGTCACTTGCAAGAATCAAATCACCGATTGCCTGTAACAAGCTAACTGAAAGCACTTGATGTGCCCTTACAAATTTTAAAGCACGCATTTAGCGTGCTTTTTTGTATCTGTATTTTTATGTTTCTGACATTGCACTTCTTATTCTGATCTCTAAAACTTGATCAATTCTGCTATTCAACCTAAAAATCAACTCGCAACTCGATATATTAATTATATAATAATACTAATCAAACAAATGCGAGTATGGTTATGCCTCAATCTCTTTTGCCAAATATTCTTCAATTTATCGGTCAGATAGATCCTTTCGATAAGATCCCTAAACAAGCACTTCGTGAACTTGCCTCCAATGTTCAGATCACTTATCTCGGCAAGGGGGATGTGGTTGATCTATGTGAGTCGGGTAAAGAAAAGTCGCTCTACATCATCCGAACCGGTTCTATGGAGCAAAGAAAGTCAGACGGTGTACTTCGTGCTCGTTTAGGCAGTGAAGACTTGTTCGGCTTTACGTTCTTAGATTCTGAAGTTAATGACGAGAAAGGCTACAGAGCGATCGCAATCGAAAATAGCTTACTTTATGTGATTCCACATTCGGCGCTTCAAGCGTTGTTCAAGGCATTCCCAAGCTGCGCAGAACACTTTGCATCACAGGCGCAGGTTCGGTTGAAGTCGGCACTTGATGTTGTGTGGTCAAATAAAGAAAAAGGCTTGTTCATTCGTAAGGTTGAAGAAGTGGCAAGCGGGCAGGTGGCTATCGTTAAGTCTGAACAAACTATTCAGTCGGTCGCGGTTGAAATGCTTCATCAACGCTCGCCATGTGCCGTGATCTATGAGGGTGAAACCATTGTTGGTTTGATTACCGACCGTGACATGACTAAGCGAGTGATCGCCCACGGTGTCAGCACTGATAGCCTGATCTCCGAGGTGATGACGCATTCTCCACTGACGGTAAAACCGGATGATCTGGTGCTGCATGCTGCGTCTATCATGATGCAATTCAACATCCGTAACTTGCCCGTTGTGAAAGAGAATAAGGTCGTTGGTCTTCTCACTACGTCTCACTTAGTTCAAAACCACCGTGTCCAAGCGATCTTCTTAATCGAGAAAATCAAATACGCGGGCAGTGTGAAAACCATGTCTTCGTTTACCCCAGAGCGACAAGCTATTTTTGAAGCGCTGGTGGAAGGCAAGGTTGCACCGGAAACCGTAGGTAAGGTCATGACCATGATTATGGACGCCTACACACGCCGATTGATTCAGATAGCGATTGATAAGTTAGGCCCACCACCTTGTGATTTTTCTTGGATTGTTGCGGGCTCGCACGCTCGTAATGAAGTTCATATGCTGTCGGATCAAGATAGTGCGATTGTACTCTCTGACGATGCGACAGACAGTGACCGTATTTACTTCAAACATTTAGCGATGATGGTGACTAACGGATTAGCGAGTTGTGATTATCCATTGTGTCCGGGTAAATTCATGGCTGCGACACCAAAATGGTGTCAGCCACTCAGCGTTTGGAAGCACTACTACAAGAAGTGGGTGGCTAACCCTGAGTACGAACGCTTACTCAACATCAGTGTGTTCCTAGAAATTCGAACCATCTATGGCAACAGTGAGTTCGAAGGCATTCTTCGTGATGAGTTGCATTCTAACATTCGCAGTAACCGTGAGTTTTTAAGCACACTAGTGAAAGATGCGGTAAACACCAACCCGCCATTGGGTATTTTCAATAGTTTGGTTCTAGAGAAATCGGGTGAGAACAAGAAAACACTCAATGTGAAGAAGTACGCCATTAACTTGATTATTGATCTTGCGCGTATTTACGGATTAGCGGTGGAATGTGATTTGTCAGCAACCGATGAACGTTTCGCAGCTGCCAATGAAAAAGGCATGCTGAGCGACGACGCATTCAAGAACATTCTGGGCTCTTACCAGTTCATTCTCTCTTTCCGATTTGGTCATCAACTTGAAGCGCTGAAGAACGGGGATGTGCCTGACAACAACATCAACCCAGATAGCTTTGGTAGCTTTGAGCGTAAACACTTGAAAGATGCCTTTAGGATCATTGCTGACCTTCAAGAAGCCGCGAAAATCCGTTTCGGAGCACGCTAATGAAATCGTTTTTAAATTACTTTCATCCTCTTGAGAAAATTAAGCGCACACGAAAGCAATATTTGAATACGGTTAAGCTGCCAGAGGCGTTACATGCTCTTGTGGATCAACCTTGCCCAGAGATGACGGACTTGGCCAAAGATAGCGAATATATCGTTTTAGATCTTGAAACTACAGGCTTAGACAGCGAGCAAGACCTTATTCTATCTATGGGTTGGGTCGATGTGGTCAAGGGGCGAATAGACTTAGCGTCCGCCAAGCATATTTATCTGGATAACGATTCGCAGATCAATGCTGAAACTGCAGTTATCAACCACATCACACCACAAATGCTGGAAGAGGGCGCTTCAATTCATGATGCTATGCTGACGTTTTTCGAAGCCGCAAAAGGTAAGATCATCGTCGCGCACGCTTGTGTGGTCGAAGAGAAGTTCATTAGCCAATACCTTCTTCGATGCTACGGTTTAAGAGCGATTCCTCTGCTTTGGCTTGATACACTATGTATTGAGAAGAGCATGGAGAAAGCGATCAGTAACCATGAAGAGGTGGATTTAACTCTAGCGGGTACGAGAGACAGGTATGGGCTTCCTGAGTACAACAGCCACAATGCATTAGCCGATGCCGTTTCGACAGCGGAATTGTTTTTGGCTCAGCAGAAGCGAGTTGTGCCTAATGATGAAGTGACACTTTCCTTTTTATATCGGATCAGCCATTAGGGTTGTACCTTCCTGTAAGTGAATCATTGTTGAATAACCTGATTTGAAAACATAAAAAGCCAGCGATTAAGCTGGCTTTTGTTTAGGTCTTAGAAAATTAGGACAGTAATTATCTTAGATTATTTATATAGCTATCGATTAGAAGCTGTAAGTTAGACCAACACGGCTACGCAGTTCACGAGTCGCTTTAGTCGATGAAGTGCTCACATCACCAAACTCTACATATGGTGCCCATTGACCCATAATGTGGCGAATACTTGCATTTAACTCGTAGTTTGTATCATCGTTGTCGTAGATGTTGTAATCATCTGCTTTGTAGTAGTTACCTTCAAAACCGAAACGCCAGTTCTCCATTGAGTAGTTGATGTTTGCTGTTAAGCGATGGCGACGTTGGTTTTCATCGTTTTGATAAGTTAAGTAGCCGTTATCTAAGATTGGCTTGCCGTCTGAGTCAGTTGCAATTGATTTTGTGTTCTGTCTCATATCGTAACGGTAACGTGCACTTAGGCTTAAACCGTCAATGCTGTCGACACTGTATGTCGCGCGAACTTGAGGTTTGTATGTGACACCAGACTCGCGACCTTCTATTGGCATACCGTAAGTCATCGTCCAGTTATCGTTAAGCACATGGCGATAATTAAGACCAAGTTCCCAACCATTATTCTTCAAATCTTCCATAAACTCGCCGTCTTCTCCCTTGAATTTCGCTTCGATATCTACAAGGAAGTTGCCAATGCTATCGCCCAGTTTTACACGAGTAGCGTGTTGATCTGTATGACTCTTGTATTCGTGTCTCATATCGAAAGACGCCGCAGATACAGAGCCAGCAGCGAGTACAGATGCCACAGCAATCACGATTTTAGTTTTATTCATGGTATTAATTCCATATTTATAGGTTGAGTATTGGCCTCAAGTTAGAGCCAAATAGGGTAATTCGTTTGATTAATGCAACAGTCTTTTTGAATCTGTTGAATTCGCCGAGTTCTGTTTGCATTAAAATAATACAAATATGCTATAGATAATGTGAAGGTCGATCTGTGAATTAGATCTTGTTGTTATCATAAATCTCATTTACACAGATCGTTACAAATTGATAAGTTAAGTAATCCATTGTTTTAAAAGAATAAATATTAATTTATTTGTTAGGGGTTCTTTCTGTAATGTGCGCTATAGCAAAAATAGTAATGTTTCACTGTAGATTTTATTTGTAATACATTATTATTCTTTGGCGCTCGGGTGGTGGGTGAATAAGATCACTATGATGGCTGAGCGACAAAGCTGATCTTGAATTTGAGATTGGTATGAGGGCAGGTTGTCTAATGCTGTCGGATGAACCATCGACGATGTGAATTTTTGAATGAATTGAAACATGTGGGCTTTATCTGTTTTGGGGACAGTAAGCTAGAGGTGGAGAAGGCTGTCAGTCTTCAGTCTATGTTAAAAAAAATAATTAAGGTGTTTTAGGTAATACCTTAATTATTGCTCCCAACTATTCTAATTATAACTTTTGCTTTCGTTTAGAAAGGTAGGACATGGTAGTGAAGATCTGCCCTTGCGCTCATGTTGATACAGGCAACATGAGCGTTTTTTTGTCTGAAATTTGAGTTGAGGGTTATCTGGGGCATCTATCAAGACGATTAACGATTAAGCTTCTCGGTTGCTCACCGCACGTTCAAGTGAATCCGTTTGACCCACTACTGCAGTTGCACTTTTCAATGTATCAGGTACGAAGAGGTGGGGTTGATAGGTAGGTGAGGTTGATAGATAAGATCAACGTTATTCACGCTGAGATTACCTCTGAAAAGTAGCCTCATGACAATGCAGTCCGTTCTAGTAATATGCGCTCAGGAAGAGCAGTGCTATGGGCCAATTATACAGGATTTAGGACAGTCTCAGTAAACTAGCCCTTAGCACAAACTTATACTGGACTAGCTTTCTGTCGGCATCCAAACTTGTTTAGACGTGATTTTGTGGTCTTTAAAGGTCAGTTCTTCAACCTTGTCACCGTTAGTATTCCAGCGAGTGAGTTTCCCGTTTGCTACTTCGCCTTCATCAAATTTCGCTTGGCTAGCCTTATTGCCATTAGGGTAGTAGTTCGTTACTAATCCATTTGTTTTCCCGTGACTGAATTCGGCTGTTAGGCTTTGTTCGCCATTCGGATACCAACGAGAGCCAGCACCCGACAGCTCATTGTCTTTATAGCTGAGCTCAGCTTTTTTCTGACCGTTGGGATACCAGGTTTCAGCCTTGCCTTGCAGTTTACCTTTAACGTAATTCACTTTAGAAGCGACTTGGCCATTCTGATACCAATTTGTTTCTAACCCAAGTTCTAGACCATCGGAAAATTGGGCTTTGGTCGCGATTTGGCCGTTATCGAACTTCTCTTCAAATTGGCCAGTAAATGGCTTTGAATGGTTGACTTGGTAAGCCACGCCTTTTCGCATCTGCAAATAGTCAACAACAACATCATCATTGCTGGTGGCTGCATAGCTCATAGAAGACATCGTACTAAGAGCAATTAAGATTGGGACGTATTTCTTCATAATGACACCTTTTTAATGGACGGGGAAAGTGTAATCGGTGTGTTAAAAGCATTTCACTTCCGTGAAAGACTGTCAGCTTATATTAGTGGTTTTCAAGTTTTCATTATTGAGGTGCCAAGTTGCGGAACTTCGGAACGGTTCGGTTTTTTATTTAGTTGTAGCTTCTAGTAATCATACAAAATAAACGTTTTCACTTTGTTGGTAAGTGGAGTTTCTCTATCAATTTACCTTGTAGATGGCTCGTATATGACGTTAGCTTCTATGTTAGTTATTTGTCCTTTGTGTTTATTTTCTTACCTATCAGTATCTTAGTGTTTTATGGTTCTTGTCTTTGATGTTTGAACTGAAAATTAACGTTTGGGATGTGTAAGTTTGATGCATCGTGTTGACTGTTGTTGCAAATTTGAACTCGATCACTTGTATGATTACTTAAGTCCTGGACTGTAAGATCACTGTCACGCATTTGAATTATTGTAGTACAAATGTGATTGCCATCTATCTATAGTGACCTTAACAAAAAAACATGAATAAAAAGGTCTCAAGATGGAACTCAATACCCTGATAGTTGGCATCTACTTCCTATTCTTAATTGCGATAGGGTGGATGTTCCGAACGTTTACAAGTACGACAAGTGATTACTTCCGTGGGGGAGGTAATATGCTGTGGTGGATGGTAGGTGCAACCGCATTTATGACCCAGTTCAGTGCTTGGACATTTACTGGTGCAGCAGGTAAAGCTTTTACCGATGGTTTTGCCGTAGCGATTATCTTCATCGCGAACGCATTCGGTTACCTAATGAACTACCTTTACTTCGCTCCGAAGTTCCGCCAACTGCGCGTTGTGACGGTAATTGAGGCGATTCGTATGCGTTTTGGTAAGGTTAATGAGCAAGTATTTACTTGGTCTGGCATGCCAAACAGCGTTATCTCTGCTGGTATCTGGTTGAACGGCCTTGCGATCATCGCATCGGGTATCTTCGGCTTTGATATGACAACGACGATTGTCCTAACGGGTCTGGTTGTACTGGTAATGTCAGTAACAGGCGGCTCTTGGGCGGTAATCGCATCTGACTTCATGCAGATGGTTATCATCATGGCGGTAACGGTGACGTGTGCTGTGGTTGCGATTTACCACGGTGGCGGCGTTACGCAGATCGTTAACGACTTCCCAACAGATTCATTCATTACGGGTGATAACCTGAACTACATGAGCATCTTCAGCATCTGGGCTGTGTTCATCTTCTTAAAGCAGTTCAGCATCACCAACAACATGCTTAACTCTTACCGTTACCTTGCTGCGAAAGATTCAAACAACGCACGTAAAGCTGCACTGCTTGCTTGTGTACTAATGACGCTTGGTCCAATCAACTGGTTCATGCCTTCTTGGTTCATGGCAGGTCAAGGTGTTGATTTAGCAGCAGCTTACCCAGAAGCTGGCAGCAAAGCCGCTGACTTCGCTTACCTTTACTTTGTTCAAGAATACATGCCTGCAGGTATGGTTGGCCTTCTGATTGCCGCTATGTTTGCTGCGACTATGTCTTCAATGGACTCTGGTCTAAACCGTAACTCAGGTATTTTTGTTAAGAACTTCTACGAGCCGATTCTTCGTCCTAAAGCGACAGAGAAAGAGCTAATGGTTGTTTCTAAGCTAACGTCTACTTTCTTCGGTATCGCGATCATCTTGGTTGCTCTGTTCATCAACTCTCTTAAAGGTCTGAGCCTTTTCGACACCATGATGTACGTGGGCGCATTGATCGGCTTCCCTATGACAATTCCAGCATTCTGTGGCTTCTTCATCCGTAAAACACCGGATTGGGCAGGTTGGGGTACGCTAGTAGTCGGCGGTGTGGTTTCTTACTTCGTTGGTTTCGTTATCACAGCGGACATGATTCAAAACTGGTTCGGTCTAAACGAACTAACTGGCCGTGAGTGGGCTGACCTGAAAGTGGCTATCGGCCTTATCGGTCACATCGTATTTACTGCTGGCTTCTTCGTTCTTTCAACACTGTTCTACAAGCCATTACCGGAACACCGTGAGAAAGACGTCGACAAGTTCTTCAATAACCTAGCGACACCGTTAGTTGCTGAGAGTAATGAACAGAAGAAACTGGATAACAAGCAACGTCGTATGTTGGGTTCACTTATCGCGGTAGCGGGTGTGGGCGTAATGACTATGTTTGTACTGCCAAACCCAATGTGGGGACGCATGGTATTCGTTCTGTGTGGTTTGATTGTGTTCTCTGTCGGCCTGTTACTTGTTAAAGCGGTCGATGACAAAGTCGAGCAACAAGACGAAGTGACGCCAGCCGAAGGCTAATCCCTTTTAAATCAAAAACTATAACTTTTTACAGCGGCTACCGATTGCGGTAGCCGTTCGTTTGAACTGCCAAAGTTTAATGTGATATGTACGGAGAGCTTTTGAAAATCACTCAATAAGCTTTCTGGCTTTAGCTCATACTGAAATAATTTAAAAAGCCCCAATAGGTAAATGCTTATTGGGGCTTTTTAGTGTTCTGTTTCTAGGCTCAAGGCTCAAGGCTCAAGGCTCAAGGCTCAAGGCGTAACGTTTAAGTCTAGGATTTGTACTTATGCAGCAGACCCCAAGGGATATGGCATAAGTGATGATCTTCAGGAAATAGGCTCAAATGATGCTGGTGGATATCATCACTCGCGACATAATGAGTTAACGGCAATATCTCGAGTGCGATACGGTCGGCGTCGTCACGAGAGGCAATATAGTGCTTAGCTTCGGTTAAGTGTTCTGCGTTAGTACTGTAAACGCCTGTGCGGTATTTTTCTCCGACATCGACACCTTGTTTATTCACGCTGTAAGGGTCGATAATCTCAAACAAGTGTTTCATCAAAATCATAACAGACGTAACGCTTGGATCAAATTCAATTTGTACGCACTCTGCATAGCCATCGTAATCGCTTTGCTGCGTCGACCCGTTTTCTGTTAGCTGGTGGGTGCTTCCATTGGCACGGCCTGCTTCTGTGCTGATAACACCAGGAACGTACTTAATAAATTCCTGTACGCCCCATAAGCAACCGCCAGCTAAATAAATTTGTTCCATACTTACCTTTTACTTCTCTGTGTTTGTTGATGTTTGTTCGATGTGTGAATCAATACGATGATACCCGCACGTATAAAAAAGCGTCTATAAAAATGAGCGCGCAAATAAAAACAAGCGTTTAGGTATTGTAAACCTGTGCGACTGAACAAACATAAGTTTAATATGATTTGTGATTATACAAGTCAGTATTGCTTTGTCATCAACTCGAATCTCAACATCAAGTGAGCGTTACTCTGAACATGTTTGATCAAATAAAAGACTTCATTAATCCGAGCAAGAACCCAGATCTTACTCAGGCCCATGAATACCAGCGTCAGCATCTGCCAACATTGTGGCTGTTGGGAAAAACGGGGGCGGGCAAGTCATCGTTTATTCAGGCGGTGACTGGCGACTCTTCTGTTGAAGTGGGCAATGGTTTTGCACCTTGTACCATGACGGCGATGTCTTACGAATTCCCACAAGACAAACCCGTGATGCGCTTTCTCGATACCAGAGGACTAAGCGAAGCGAATTATGATGCGAAAGAGGATCTGGAAGAGATTGGTCAGGCAGGTAATGCATTAGTCGTTGTAATGAAAGCCGACGAACCTGAACAATCCTCAGTGCTTGCGGCTCTAAAGCAGATTAAGAAACAGAAGAAAATTAAACACTTGCTGCTTGTTCATACTGCAGTGTTGTCTTCCGGTGAAACAGATCGAGCAAGGCAGGTTCAGTTCAACACCAACCAAGTAGAGAAGGCTTGGGGTAAAGAGTTTGAATCCGTCGCGGTCGATTTCGAAACGGATGACTCGAGCAATAACAGTGGTTCAATTTACAACTATGACATCTTGTTAGAAAAGCTGACCAGTATTCTTCCTGTTATTGGAATGATGGTGCAAGACAAAGAGCACTCCACTCAAGAAGAAGCCAACTTTGATCAAGTAGAAAACGAAGTGCTTTGGTATGCGGGAAGTGCGGCAGCGAGCGACCTGATTCCGGGTGTTGGGTTGGTGTCGGTACCTGCGATTCAAGCGAAAATGCTTCATAGCTTGGCGAATCAATATGGGGTCGAGTGGAACAAGAGAGTCTTCAGTGAGTTGATAGGCACTCTGGGAAGCAGCTTTGCGTTGCAATACGGAATGAAGCTGGGCACTCGACAGTTGATAAAGCTGATTCCAGTTTATGGTCAAACGGTAGGGGCGGTGGCTGCAGCGGCAATGAGTTTCGGCACCTCTTATGGTTTAGGTCGCGCGGCTTGTTTTTACTTCTATCATAAGAACAAAGGCGAAGAAGTGTCTGAACAAGAGATGCAGAAGATCTACAAAGAATCCCTGAAAAAAGGTAAGGCGGCGTCGGGCTATGAAGAAAATTAGAAACCTATTTCGATTACTGGCGGTGCTATCGAGCGGCCGTTGGGGTATTGCTCTTATTTCGGCCATCTTCCCAAGCATTATCATGATGGGCTTTGGTGTGTTCTTGGCGAGCAAATACGGTTACCTACTCGAAATGTCGATTGCCATTGCCGTGAGTACCTTGGTGTTCACCATTCCTTTGTTTATTTCTAGCCGTTCTTCTCGCGATTCTTCAAGCCGCTCTTCACGCCGATCTTCAAGTACGGAGCCCTTCTCAAATAAAGAGAGCGACGGCCTTGGCGAAGATGCTTCTGAATCTGAATCACAACATAACAAAGCTGATATCAACGATGCATTGGTTAAGGCTTCGACTGATTGGTCTCAAAAAGAACTGTCGATTTGGAATGATTCAAAACACTACGTGCGACAGCAATTAATGGTCGATATAGAGTGGGGCAACCTAGACCAAACCGGTTTAGAAGTACTTGAGTTTGTGGCGAAAAAGTTTGATAAGAAATCGCTCGACTTCTCGATTCCTGAAGGGCTAAAGCTGTTCGAAGAGGTAAGCCGACGCTACAAACTGGTAGTGCGAGAGCATATACCGGGCATTGAGTATCTCAAGGTTTCTTACATCAAAGCGGGCTACGAAGCCTATGACAAATATGGCGAGCTAGGGCAGAAGATCGTTAAGGCCGCTATTTGGGGAAATCACCTCAAAAACCTCTATTTGAACCCGTTAAAAGTTGTTTCTGATTTAGGTAGAGAGCAAGCGACATCTTCAATGACAAGAGGTGTGGTTGATGACATGCAATACGCCGCTAAACAAGCCTTATTAGATGAAGTTGCGGCGGTGGCGATTGATCTCTATAGCGGACGTTTCAGCATTGAAGATGAAGCACTTAAAGCGTCCGATGTGTCTGAACTCGACGAACAACGCTTTGCTCCTGAATTAGAGCCTGTGCGAATCGTGCTGGTGGGGCAAACCAGTTCTGGTAAATCTTCGCTTATCAATGCGCTTAAGCAAGAGTTGGTAGCTGAAGTGGATGTACTGCCATCAACCGACACTTCAACGGTTTACAACGCGTTTGTCGACGATAATGATGTTCGCGTGGTTGATCTTCAAGGGCTTGATGGCAACCCTAAAACCGAAGCCTTAATGCTGAAAGAGATGATCCAAGCGGATGTGGTGCTATGGGTGCTTAAAGCCAATCAATCTGCACGTGATTTGGATAAGCAATTGAAAGATAGATTTGATGCTTTCTATGACGATCCTAAGAACATCTCACGCAAGAAGCCGATTGTGGTGTCGGTTGTGAATCAGGTAGACAGATTAAAGCCTGTAGACGATTGGCAACCACCGTATGACTTAGAGAATCCAACATCGACCAAAGCAAAGATCATTGCTCAAGCGCTCGAATACAATCATATATTGCTGCAAACCGATATCGTGTTACCGCTGGCGATTGCGCCAGAAAAGGTACAGTTTGGTTTAGATACTTTAAGGCAGACGTTGATCGAGCGTATCGCTGACGCAAATAACGTGCAAAGAAACCGCCAACGTTTAGAGGCCATGAAAAGAGGCACGTCGGTTAAAGGCCAACTGAATAAAGCGGTCAAGGCGGGTAAGAAGGTGGCACCCAGCGCATTGAAAGCTGCGACACCAAAACTGGCTGAAATGGCCATCAAGCAAGCTGTTAAGAAGAAGTAAGTCATTCACTGCGAATACGGTTCTGGTGAGGTTTGAGCCTCATCAGAGCTTATCTTTTCTAGATCTTGGCTTTTTAGCTCAATAGATTTCCAGAAAACAGCCATATTTGCCCCTTATTAGAGATGTATTGAGTTTAAAAGAGATTCGATATTATTAAGTAACTCGCTGAACTAGTTTAATAGTATGTAAACGGCTGTGATTCACAGTTTATATAACATGCTATCGTATTTAATTATCATTCTAAATGTTGATCACATTTATACTTTTCTAAGCTGTATTTATAAAACAATTGCACTATATTTAAATTTCGGATCATCTTGATTTCAACGTAGGGATATATTGTGAACATGTATCTGAAATGGCAATCAACAACATGGCTAACCTTGTTAGCTTGGTATACCTTAGACCACCAGCTCTCGTTCCGCCTTTCTTCAGAGTAGTACCCTCTAGGCGTCACGCGCCAGCAAAGCAGCGTGCTTTGTTTACCTATCAGCAGCTTTGATAACCTTTGAACGCATGAATGTCGCACTTATTATTTCGTGCAGAATATTCGTTGTTTTGTCGTTCTCGCTAATTATCTCAGCCTCTGTTTAGGTTCGATTAATAACTCATTATTTAACTTGTTTATTTTCATTGTTAATTTCCGTCTATCTTTATGCGGATCTATTAAATTAATAGTGAGGATTCGTGACATCTAAAGAAAATAGATTTCGACCTGATCGGAATGTATAGAAAGGTACTATTATGGAAAACTTCAAACATCTACCAGAACCGTTTCGTATTCGTGTTGTAGAGCCAGTAAAAAGAACAACCTCTGCATATCGTGAGCAAGCCATTGTTGAAGCGGGCATGAACCCATTCTTACTGGATAGTGATGATGTGTTTATCGACTTACTGACAGACAGTGGTACAGGTTCTATCACCCAACGTATGCAAGCCGCGATGTTAATGGGGGATGAAGCGTACAGTGGTAGTCGCAGTTATTACGCATTGTCGAATGCGGTTAAGGATATCTTCGGTTACGAGTTGACGATTCCAACACACCAAGGGCGCGGCGCAGAGCAGATCTACATTCCTGTTCTTATCAAGAAGCGTGAAATGGAGAAAGGGCTCGATCGCAGCAAAATGGTCGCCTTGTCGAACTACTTCTTCGATACAACACAAGGTCACACCCAAGTGAATTGCTGTGTGGCGAAAAACGTTTATACCAAAGAAGCGTTTGATACCTCAGTGAATGCGGACTTCAAAGGCAACTTCGATGTGGTGAAGCTGGAAGAAGCGATTTTAGAAGCGGGCGCAGCCAATGTTCCTTATATTGTGAGCACCATTACTTGTAACTCTGCTGGTGGACAGCCAGTGTCTATCGCCAACCTAAAAGCCGTGTATCAAGTGGCTCAGAAGTACGACATCCCTGTGATCATGGATTCTGCACGTTACGCTGAAAATGCCTACTTCATTCAACAACGAGAAGCGGGTTATCAAGATTGGACAATCGAACAGATCACGCGTGAGTCTTACAAATACGCGGATGGCTTAGCCATGTCTGCCAAGAAAGATGCCATGGTGCAAATGGGCGGCTTGTTGTGCTTTAAAGACGACTCTTTCATGGATGTGTACACAGAGTGTCGAACCTTATGTGTGGTGCAAGAAGGCTTCCCAACCTATGGTGGTTTAGAAGGTGGCGCAATGGAGCGTCTTGCGGTTGGTCTGTATGACGGTATGAGCCAAGACTGGTTGGAGTACCGTATTGATCAGGTTCAATACCTTGTTGATGGCTTAGAAGCGATGGGCATCGTGTGCCAGCAAGCAGGCGGTCATGCTGCGTTTGTGGATGCGGGTAAACTGCTTCCTCATATTCCAGCTGGTCAGTTCCCAGCACATGCTTTGGCGTGCGAGTTGTACAAAGTCGCGGGTATCAGAGCGGTTGAGATTGGGTCTTTGCTGCAAGGTCGCGACCCTGCCACGGGCGAGCAACATCCATGCCCTGCAGAGTTATTGCGCCTTACCATTCCTCGCGCGACCTACACACAAACACACATGGACTTCATTATCGAAGCATTCGAAAAAGTGAAAGAGAATGCAGGACAAGTGAAAGGGCTCGATTTTACCTACGAACCGCCGGTGTTAAGACACTTCACTGCGCGCTTGAAAGAGGTTGAAACCGTTGAAAAACAAACCGAAAAAAAGAACGAACAAACGCTCGAAGAAGCATTTTAAAATAAAAACATAAGCGAATAGTCACTAGAACCCTAATCAAAGGCTCCCTCGGGAGCCTTTTCTTTTTTGAATGGTAGGGGAGTTATGTCGTTAAGCAGCTAAGCCTTTACGCTTTTAAGCTATTAACCCGTTAATCATTTAGGCCTTTAGATGTTGAACTACGCTTGTTTGTTTTTTAGGGTAGATTTCAACATTTGGAATAACCACTGGTTCAAAGGCGCGTCTTTCTGTGAACGACGGCAGCTCATCACATAACCCACATCGATCGTCAGTTTTTCGGGTAAATCAATACTACGACAGCCTTCTGGTACGCTGCCATTGAGGGTGATACCAAAATAGTCGGATTTGAACACAACATCGTGAATCATCGCAGGGTGATCGACTTCCACTCTTGGGTTGACGTGAAATCCGATATTTCTAAGGCGATCAAGGATCGGGTATTTATTGTCATTCCATCCCGGGGTTTTAAATAGAATGATTGGGTAGTTGGCGAGCGACTCAAAGTCTTTCGCTGGATGATCCTCTCTCACGAAGAACACCACTTTTCCTTTGCCGAATTCCATTTGAGAAATTGACTGTGGCAAGGTTTCATCAAAGTAATGAACCGCTATGGATTCTTCGCCGTCGATGAGCCTGTTCCTCACATTGCTTCCCCATCGAACGAATGAGTAGTGAGCATGCGGGGCTTCTTTACTCAGAGCAAAGTAGAGCTTCGAGCCAAAGCGCTCCCAGAACAGTGTATTCGCGTAGATTTTGATATCACCTTGGTAAGTTTCTGGCGAAAATACTTGGTGTTTAATGGCTTCAACGCTGCTCAAGATCTGCTCAAAATTTTCGATGTTGGTTTCAACAAAAGTCGTGGGTTCAAACCCGTGTTTGGTTTGAATGAACAGTGGATCGTCGAGCTGCAACTTTAACTTCGAGAGGTTCTTGCTGATCGCCCCAGAGGTTTTTCCTAGCGACTCCGCAACCAGTCCAACATTGCGAAGTTCATACATACGCTTGATGACGAGGATATTTTGAATGTCTAGATTGATGTCCACAGGCTCTCCAAATGAATCCTTTTATAGGCAGTAATTTCGGTGCGGTAGGCGTACAGAAATTATGTGACTCTAATATCATAGTGGTAGTACAAAACAGATAAGACAGAACAGCGTCAGAACTTCGCTAATCCCTTGATTTTCCATTTGGTAAATCTTGCTTTTCCTCGAATGGCTTTCACTCAAGCGCTAAAGTGACCTCAACAAAGAAACACAGATACCAAACGAACAAATAATTAAAAATAATATGAGGTGATGTATGAAAAAGTTAATCGCACTAGGCTTAATGGCTCTTTCAATGAATACTGCTTTTGCTGCCGACGGTACGTATACAGGGACTATCGACATGACAAGAAGCGAAGGTAATCAAGTAAAGGCTGAGCGTGTTGAATCTGACTTAACACTGGAAGGAAGAAATGAAGCGTCTAACGGCGGAATCCAATTCCAAAAGAACGTAGATCAAGACCAAAAGATCCAGCTTACAGGTCGTCGTGATTAGCGTTAAAGATGTGCTTACCATTGTCATGAGAAATGCTGCGCCCTTGGGTGCAGCATTTTTCGTTATTGGGTTGTGGAGTATTTTATAAACTCTAGCGATCTAGCCTTGGCATGTTGTGTAACGTGTGGCATTTTGTTGTTCTCTAATTTAGATCGCTATTAGGTGTTGGTTAAGCATTACAAACCAGTAAGCGAACGACTCGAAAGGACAAGGAATGACTCAAAAAGAAACGGGGATGATTCGTCATATTCTACTGATTAAGTTTAAAGAAAACGCTGAAGCTTCAGAGGTTCAAAAACTAAAGATGCTGTTTGAAGCGATGCCAAACAAGGTTGAAGGGGTCACTTCAGTTGAATGGGGATTAAATGACAGCCCTGAAAACAAGAATCAAGGTTATACCCACTCGGTGTTAATGACGTTCGCCGATGAAGAAGGCCGCCAGAATTACCTTCCGCACCCTGAGCATGATGCGCTGAAAGATGTATTTCGTCCTTTGTTGGGTGACATCATCGTGTTCGATTACTCCCTGTAATCAGTTTTTCAGTGCGTCTCTACCTATCTTTAGTCACCTTTGACAACGAAGAGTTAGGGCTTGTGTGACTAAGCCCTAACCAAATGAGAAACGACTTACTCTGTCGGCGAGATAGTCACTGGTGCAAACGATGCGACAGCATTTCCGCCTGCGCCCGGACGGTCTACATAAGGTGTGTTCTGCATTAAGGTGTAGTACACGTCCACGAAGTCGTCATCATTGACTAATACGCCATCAGGAATCACATCGATAATCTTGCCTGTTATCTGAGGGATGATCGCATAACCTTGAACTTCTGGATCAGGAATCATCTTCAGTATCTCTTCTGCGGCTTGAACTAAGAGTTTTGCTAGCGCTTTGTAGTCTGTGCCATCATCGTGTTCCATTAAGATCATGTCTGCAGCGCCCCAACGGTAGCGAGGCCAGAAGATGACGGTCTGGTTCGGGTAGTACGTCTGTTTGTCGTAGTCCAGATAAGGCATCTCAACGAGGTCGATCTGGGGCTCTAAACGGCTTGAATCGACACCCGTCACGATAGCGTAGATTTCCGCTTTACCAGAGATCCAAGGTTCTTGGTCGACGGCTAAACGGATTTTGGTTAATTGTGTGGTATTCAACGGCTCAGGTTCCGACAAGGCCATCGAGCGACGAGTCCTGTTCATCAAAGACAGTTTTTGAGGTTGACTCTCGTCGGCATTGGTATCGCTAACGCTAACGGCATTGATTTGCGTTGTAGTACCCAGCTTTTGCATCTCTGCCTGCATTGCCATTAAGCCGGCTTTTAGCTCTTCAGCACCGTTACTATCAACCACAAACACTGGAACGTCTGGCATTTGGTACACGTCTAGTTCGTGAACCTGCCCATACACATCATAGGCTTCGATGTATTGCCAGTTTGAATCATCGCCTGATGGTTCAAATGCAAACAGCGGGTTTTCACCATTCTTCCAAGCTTCGATCATCGCTTCATCAGCCATGCGAACCTCTAACACAGAGTCGCTGAAGTCGTTGATCCCTTTCATCTTGCGATAACCAAGATCCGCTTTCTGCATCCGGCTTGAAAATGCAGAGTAGGGCTGAGTAGAGCTCAATTTATCTACAGGCGCGGATAAGTTCTTTTCTGAGATCTGAGCCTTCAATGAAAGCTCAAGATCGGAATAACGCTCGCTGATTTGTAACGCCAAAGATTGCTTTTGCGCAGCGCTACTTTCTGCAATACCTAATGAATCAGTTGTCTCAATATTTTGCGCAAAAGACTGGAAGCCAACCACTGTCGTTGCAAGCACCATACTGATAGGAAAAGATGGTCTCATAAATAATCCTTATTTTAATTTTTATCATTAATAGAGCATTTGCCCTATAAGGATTAACCTATCAGTAACGTGAATGTGTTCAAAAGTTAGTCAGTTATTTTTGTTTCGTTGTGCAGCACAGAATCTCAATTTAAACTGTTTTTATAAAATAATGCCTAAGTAACCTTGATATTTATAAATTAATAAACGTATCAGTAAATAACTTACAATATTATTAGCTACTACGGTGTGTCATAAAAAAACCTACTCAAAGTGAGTAGGTTTTTATTTCGCGGTTAACCGCTAGTTCTCGATTTACAACTTGTTTGAGAGGCTCGCTCTAACTCAATCTAAACGCAACGTTAGGCCAGAGTAGTTCGAGTATCCGCGCAGTAACACATGGTAGGTTACGCCCGGTTGCGCGCTCACACTGCACTGCTCATTGTTTCCAGCGCGATAAGGGCGACAATCGTAACTCGATGTCGTTGGCTTGCTGCCCGATTTCACGTAAAGGTCAGCATCACCTGAACCACCAGACATTGAAACCGTCACGCTGGATGCAGAATCAACAGTGAAGGTGTAGAAGCTCTCTGAAGATTGATTCCCGCTTAGGTTCGTAATTGGTGTGCCTTTCGTTAATACATTGCCGGTTGGCGGCGTGACACCACAACTCGCATTCACGCCTACGGTATTGAAAGCATCTTCAACATCGGCAACCACATAGCCCATGTCTGCTGCGGCTTTCGCTACGCCACAAGCTCCGGCATCAAAGGTACTGTTTGCCGTCCAATACAGTTGGTTTGCGACCGTGAATATTTCAAAGCCCTTACGTACATTCCAACCCGATTTGTTCGCTAAAAGGTAAAAGGCGCGGTTGTAAACACCGCAAGATAAGTGAACGTTCAAACCATCGTAGTATTCAGAGGCATGATCAATCGAGCGGCCATCTTTCGATGGTTGGTCAAAGTAACGTAAGCCACCTTCTGATTTGAATATATCGCTACCGACCACCCAATCCACACTGCCACGTAAGTAGTATTCAGCCGCTTCGCCCGCAATGTCTGAGAAGGCTTCATTGATACCGCCCGACATGTTTTGGTACACAAGGCCGGAGTTTTGCTCAGTGAAGCCGTGGCTGACTTCGTGTGCACTCACGTTGATATCGACTAATGGGTAAAAGGTATTTTTGCCATCCCCAAATGTCATGGATGAGCCATTCCAGAAGGCATTTTCATAATCGGTACCGTAATGAACGCGCATCGTCAGCTGGAAAGTTAAAGGCGACGTGTTCATCCACTCTTTGTACATATCGAATACGACATTACCAAAATAGTGCGCATCGTTAAGAGGCGAGTAAGCACCGTTGATGTATTTATGATCGGTGTAGTTGGTGCCGTCGGCACAGTTGTAACTGTAGGCTGCGCTGCCAGAGGTTCCGTTCCTCAAATCGACTGTCTTAACTGATTCATTTTCTAACGTACAAGTTGTGCCTGTTTTGTCGATGGGAAAGCTAGGGAAGTCGCTGCCATATTCATATCGAGTGGTTTTTATATTACCACCGGGGCCAGTACCCAATGCTTTAGCGTGGTTTAGTCCATTCCATTTTTGGAGTACATCGCCAGTCGTGGCATCAATAAAGTAGAAAGGGCGCTCTGGCATAGAGGACGCGATAAAGAAATCGACCAGATACACCACTTGGGCGACTTGGTTCTCATCCAATCTCACCATCAATTTCGCGTTTTTGTTTTCAATCGACTTTTTGCCGACAGTAAACGTGCGGTGAGAGGATATCGCAGCTTCAATCGCTTGTACTCGATTCAGTTTTGGCGCGATGCTGGATAGGTCACCACTGATCCCCTGTGCCATGTAGCCAAACACCTGAGTGGGTTGGTTCTTGGAAAGGGTGGCGACAACGGAGGTATCAAAGACGGGTAAACCTAGGTGAGTTTGTTGATAGCGGACTTTGGTTTTTCCATTGGGCAGTACCACCCGTTTAACTTCAGAAAAACCTAATTCAAGTGGAGCAACACTCTTCGACTGCGCGACGAGGCTTTGTTGTAGTAATGCATCATTATCGACTCTGACCATTTCTGCAGCGTGTGCATTAAAGCCAAAAGATGTACCTAGAATAGCTGCTATTTTCCAGCTTAGTTGACGTTGTTGGTTCATTTTTCGTTCCTGATTTTAATATAAACTCCTTCTTCCCAACGGCTTTATAGGAAGTCTATATGCAATACATCTGTGCCATGTGTTGCGAATCAAGATTGGAAGAGCATTTGGAATTATGACAAGTTTATCAGGGAGATTTATTTTTAGAGTATGTAATTCAAAGTTTACAAAAAAGCTTATTGATCAAATTATTTTTATAAAATCTAAGTTTGTTATTTATCGTAAACGTATGATAGGGCGTGAGTTATTAAAATCCGCTTTGTTTTAATTTATAGAATGAAAGTATCTAAGTTGAAGCCGATATTTTTCTGATTTTATCTTAATTACAGATTGGTAAATAACTGATTTTTTGAAGTGGGGATATTGTCTTTATTGTCAATAGTAAACTTGTTTTAACATTACTACTAAGCACAGTTCTCAACTTTTCTACATTTAGTTCTGTTAGACATAAAAATTCTACATTTTCTTGTTCAATCACAAATTAAGAACGATAAGTCGTTGTTGAACGAAGCCGCTGCGCGGCAGAGTAAAGCGAGTGCAAGCCATACTCTTGTAACACCATCATTTGGATGGTCGTTGACAGGAGTAACTTATGAACCCCACCGACTTAAAACGCTACAACGCCCTTTATGAACAACACCTCACCAACCTAAAGCTGCAAGGTAAACGACCCGCGACCATTGATGCCTATTCTCGTGCGGTTCGTCGGATCACCGCTCATTTCGATCGCGTCCCTGACACATTAACCACGGCCGATCTCAAACAGTTCTTCGCGTCTCTTATCCAAACCCACTCGTGGAGCACCATTAAACTCGATCGTAATGGCTTACAGTTTTTCTATCGCTACACGCAGGGTAAACAGTGGGAGTGGCTCAATATCGTGAAGCCGCCACAAGTGAAACGACTG
>NZ_JBGONU010000057.1:0-25426 GCF_041439295.1 Vibrio sp. 1F253
TCATTAGTGATTGTACTCACTTAACTCAGTGTCCAAAACTGCTGGTGCGGATCAATGGGTAACTCAATAGCTAGGCAAGCGTATAACTTTAGGTAAGCGTATAACTAATAGGATGTGTCTGAATTAGAGATAAAAAAATAGCGTCAGTATTGAATTACTGACGCTATTTTTATGTTGGATCCAACAGTAGCGGAAAGTTGTTTATAAAGGTGGCTACTTAAATTGATATCTAACCGAAAGTTGTAATTGAGGGCCGTAAAGACCGTTGTTTTTGGAAGCAACTGCAAACACGGCTTTATCTGTGGCATGGAACCTGGCTCCAAACGTAAAGATTGAGTGCTCTCCGTTAGAACCCGCAAGCACATGGGCTTCTACTCTCTGAGTGATCCACGCTCGAATACCCGCATTAAATTCGACATAAGCTTTCGTTTCTCCAGCTGCGTATGAGTTTTTGTTGAAATGGAGTAGCAGCTGCGTATTTAAGTCGATCCCTTGAGTTATTGGACCATAAACTTGAGGGCCGATGTACGCATCAAAGTTGCTTTCATCTTCGGCTGTGTTGGTACTAAGACCGCCCAAAATCGCCAAGCTATCGTTGATGTCGCGTCCACCATCCACGCTTAACCCCATAGGCTTTGCTTGCATCCCAAGTTCTACAAAGTCCGTTGTGAAATTTGCCGCAGATATAGCTTGATGAGAGAAGAGGCATAGCAGTAGAGGTATTACATTTTTAATTATCATATGACTTACAAAAGATAGTAATAGTGGAGTAAAGCGCTTGGTCATGCTTTATTTATTGTCACGCCAAAGCGATGAAGTTCTTCGAAAGTTAAGTCAAAGAAAATGTGTGTTCTTGTTGTCCATCTTGATTGTGCTGTATAGGGGGGCGATAACCCATTCCTTTGCTTGATGATTGTATATTAAACATAACTGCAATAACCAACAACGATTTTAATTTTTTTTGTATAGCTCTAAGTTCTGGTTCAATTATGGAAATAGTTAATCCTAACTTTCTGAACACAAAAATGGGCAGTTTATCTGCCCATTTTTATAACTGTAATTAGGGCGTGTTGACCTTTCGTGGTTAAATTTCGTTCGAGATAAAAGCGTTTTAATCGCGGCGAGGGGGAAGTCGCCTAGTCATTCTAAGCAAATCTTCCTCAACAAAGAGTAAAGCGCTTTTTGCGGGGGCGCCCAGCCCGAACCCTTCGGGCAGCGCTTGCTGGTCATTTCTACTGTGTTATCGGCTTCTCATGTAGGCTAGCTACACATCGGAGCCTCTGCCTTGTATAAATACCCAGCAACTCGCTGCAAAAATCAGCTCGAAAGTTCAACACGCCCTAGTGACAAACCTTCCCTTAGATCGAGATTCAACTCGATATAGACAGTGCGAACGACAACAAGATTGGTAGGGTAACCACACTTAGGAAGTTACCAAACAACACCATGGACGCGACCTTAGGGGGCTCGACATTGAACCTCTCTGCAAACAGGTAGTTCATCACAGCGGGTGGCAGCATGGTGAACAGTACCATCATTTGTAAGTGCAGCGTCGGCAGTGGGATAAAGAAGTAGATGATGGTAAAAGCGATCGCCCCTGTAAACAGGGATTGAGCCGTACACAACAAGCCGACCTTTAATCCGCTCAGTCTCAAGTTGACCATTTGCGAACCTAACGATAATAGCATGATAGGAACAGCAGCTTGCCCAAGCAGTGATGTGGCTTCGTAGATTGGATTCCACACGGTAATTCCAGACAGGTTGAGCGTCATCGCTAGCGCAGCCGCTAAGAAAATTGGCATCTTGAGGATCTGTTTGATCGGATTACCGTCGCTCAATAGCGCTAAGCCAACACTAATATGGACACATGCCGATACCACAAATAGTAATACCGCAGGGGCTAGTGCGCTCTCGCCAAAGGTATAGGTGAATAGGGGAATGGCTAGGTTGCCACTATTACGGAACATGTGTGGCGGAGCCCAAGCTTTAAAATTGAGCTTAAAGATCTTACAGATCGGAATCATCAACAATGCAGGCACTAACACTGCGACCAAAGAAGCGGTTATGAGTGGCAATTGCTCTGTGTCGAGAGGCATGGTGGTCAGCGATGCAAACACTAGCGCAGGGATACACACATCCATGTTGATGCGATTGATCGGTTTGAAATTGGGCTTGAGCCAACGACCGACCGCAAAGCCAGCACTGGCTAAAGCAAAAACGGGAAACAGAATGCTGATGACCTGTTCGAACATAGAATTCCTTTCTAGGTTTAGTACATCCATTTAGCGGAGAAACGAATGTTTTAGAGAGCGCTATAGATATGTTTGAAATCGAGATGTATAAACATTAACCTATCAACATAATGACTTGGCGTCACCGAAGATCGTTGTCTGTCAGCGGTTAATTTACATTTCTTTGAATGAAGCACAAAAAAAGACCAGTGGCATCCGCAACGGGTCTTTAAAGGCTAGATAAATCTGGACGGGTTCTTTAATTAACTACGATGACCACTAGACGCGATTATCACCACAGCTGTAGGCAACGATCTGGCTGATTTCGCTCAGGCTACGACCTGACTGTTGCTGCCATTCGTTGAAGGCTTTACCCGCTGCCAGTTGTGCTCGCTTGGTGTTACGGCCGCTATCTACCACATCGGTACTGCGTAGGTGCGCTTCAACATCCGACGACAAGATGAACGTGTCTTTACCCATTTGACGCAGAGTGTAGGCACCAGTATTACCACCTAATCGCTTGCCGTGTTTTTTCAGGTAATCCCACAGATCTGTGATACGTTCTGATGGCCAGTCGGCAACCATTTGCGAGAATGAATCGGCTTCACGCTTGGCATTGTGGATCATGGTGGCATTAGCAGGGATGGTCATCACTTTAGTGAGGTGGCGAATAATGCGCGGGTCTTGCGCTTTCTGTTCCCACATCTCATTTGGCAGCATCAGCATTTTCTCGATGTTGAATTCAAAAAACACTTCTTCAAATTGCGGCCACTTCTTTCTCACCACATTCCATGAAATACCACACTGGAATACTTTTTCAGTAAAGGCGGCTAGCCAACGATCGTCTGTGATTTGCGATAGCTCGGCTTGGGAAAGGGGTGCACGAACAATTTTTTCGAGTTCGGCCGCTCCGCCTTTGCGGTGAGCAGCACGTTGATAAATAGTGTCGAATTTTTCTTGGGTCATTGGAGGTTCCAAATTACATCTGTGTATCTTGAGTATGTAGCTAATGCTCAATGATATGGGGTCAAATCTGGCAATTAAAACAAGTCGATTAACTAAATAAGTCTGTTAATTAAAACAATCCTGGTAACTAAAATTAACCTGACAATTAAAATGAACTAGCAGAGCTTTAATTCCATCTGATACAAGGGCCACGTTTTGCCATTGAACTCTTTCACGCTCGGCTCTTTGTCGACTACCTGAAATCCCGCTTTGTCGTAGCAGCGTTTTGCTCCGTAGTTTTGCTTGAATACGGCCAAGGTGATGGTGGTGATATTTGGGATTTCTTTCGCCGCCTCTAAGGCCGTTTCAAGCATCAATTGCCCTAATCCTTTGCCTCGTTGGTTTGGGTGAATCGCGACTCGGCAAAAGCGAAGTTCATTGTCTGACATGCGTTGAAACTCCATAAAGCCAAGCAAGTCATTGGCGTTTGAATCGGTATTCGGTTCAGAGTATGACTTAGATGCAGAAAAGGTATAAAGCTCGACATGTGATTCTTGAGATCGTTCGATGATGGAGGCTGTTTCTAACGGCCAGCCAAAGGTTCGTCCGCCCCATAGAACGTAGTCTTCTTGGGATGCAAACCAAGTGACGATCTCGTCGGCGTCGGATGCTTTAAAGCGGTTTATTTCCATATTCTTCTCTCTTCCTTATCGTGTGTCTTTTTTTATAAGCCGCTAAACTTCCGCACCCAACTGATCAAGAAAGTCACGCATGTACTCGGTGCGCTTGTTGGCTTCCAATTTGGCGGATTCTGTATTCATGGTTTCAGCGAGCTTAAACAGTTTCACGTAGAAATGGTCGACGCTGTAATGCTTGTCATCCAAGTCACGCTGCTTCGCAAACGGGTCTTCGTGGTTATACAGCTCGGCGTTAAAGCTTTGACCTACGTACAGGCAGCGAGCGATACCAATCGCACCGAGAGAATCTAGGCGATCTGCATCTTGAACAATCTGTGCTTCCAAGGTTTCTGGTGTGATGTTGGCGCTGTAACTGTGAGTGACAATAGCGTGATGGATTTCGTCGAGGTAGGACGCAGGATACTCGATAGATTTGAGATAAGAGATAGCCTTGTCTGCCGCCATTTTTGAGCTTTGGGCTCTGTCTGGGTGGTTCTTAGGGAAGGTGAAGCAATCATGAAGGTAAGCGGCAGGAAGAACGACCTCAAGCTTAGCCTGTTCTTGAGTACACAAAACCTCAGCAGTTTTGACTACTCGCTTGATGTGGCTGATGTCGTACGCGGCATCCTGTGTCATCTCTTGCTGAGCAAAATCAAGCAGTTGGCTTTCAAATCTTTTAATCACGCGTCCCTTTCTCCATCTGTAGACGTTATCAATCTTGCTTATCGATTAGTATCGTTTCATATCGACTGTAACAGTTTCTTGCGCGATTTTTTATCTTTTATAAAAGGAATATAAACAAAAAAACCGACTCAGTGAGTCGGTTTAATAGAGAGGCTTGTCTACGTATTTTAGGACGAGATAGATAAAAGTATTATCAACGGTAATTAGAGCTTAAGCGACGGCTTGTTGAAGCTGCGCTAACACATGATGTAGGGAAGGGCTGATGGTGTGACCAAGCGCTTTCACTTCGTCACATGGTTCTACCAAATCTGGGATTTGGAAACTGATCATGTTGGCAGCCATAGATGCGCGAATACCGTTGTTTGAATCTTCAAACGCTAGGCAATTTTCAGGTGCAACACCTAAGCGCTCTGCCGCTAGCAAGTAGATCTCTGGGTGAGGCTTACCATTGGTGACTTCACAGCCTGTGCTTAGTGAGGTGAAGTAAGAATCTAGGCCAGCCAGTTCAAGCTTCTTTTTCGCGATATCAAGCTGAGTGGAGGTCGCTACCGCGATTGGAATGTCGTTTGCTTTGAGCCATTCAAGTAGTTCGATAACACCATCTTTAACTGGGATTGCTTGGTGCTTAACAACCGCATTGTAGCGAGTGCGCCATTCGGTGTTCAGCGCCGGGTAATCTAACCCTTCGCCGTAGCCCTTTCTAAAAATCTGTTCGATGGTTTTTGCGTTACAACCAATGATGCCTAAGTAAACATCTTGCAAGAACGGAACATCTTGCGCGTGACATGCTTCTTCAAAAATCTGCATACAAAGTCTCTCGGTGTCGAGTAACAGTCCATCCATATCAAAAATAGCAGCTTGAAAATTCATATCCGTGGTTCTTTATGTGTTGTCATCGTGAGGGCGAGTATTTTGACATAGTGTCTCGGGATAGGCGAGTCAGTGTTCAGTAAGAATATGCTTAGTTAGATAGGAAGTATGCTTCTGAATGACTTTGTATATGATTGATTATGAATGAAATAATATCGTTAAGTTATGAATCTGGCACTTTATAGGCCATACAGATCTAACAGTCACAATAATGGTTATCGTACATAACAAATTTAGATTTAGAGTCTGTCTTCCTATTACATTTCATAAACTTACGGTTCAGTTAGCGTGACCATAATCTTAGAAAAAACAATTTGCGAGAGTCTGCAATCATAGTGTGACCAAGCGATAAGTAAATAGCGGAACTTAGGGACAAAATATCATTAGTCCACATTTTTAGAGGGTTGCTTATGTTGTATTTTGAGTTTCTATTTTTATTAGTCGTTCTTTATATCGGGTCTCGATATGGCGGTATTGGCTTAGGTGTTGTTTCTGGTATTGGCTTGGTTATCGAGGTGTTTGTCTTCAAGATGCCACCAACGTCTCCACCTGTCACCGTAATGCTGATCATCCTCGCTGTTGTTACCTGTGCTTCTATTCTTGAAGCGGCTGGTGGCTTGAAATACATGCTGCAAGTGGCCGAAAGGGTACTGAGAAAGAACCCGAAACGCGTCACCTTGATAGCACCGTTCGTGACTTACTTGATGACATTCCTATTAGGTACTGGCCACGCGGTTTACTCCATCATGCCTATCATCGGTGATGTTGCACTGAAGAATGGTATTCGTCCTGAGCGCCCAATGGCGGCTGCATCTGTTGCATCTCAACTGGCGATTACTGCATCTCCAATCTCGGCAGCAGTGGTTTATTACCTCGCGCAACTTTCTGATATCCAACACTCTATTACTCTGCTTTCTATTTTGATGGTGACGGTTCCTGCAACGCTGTTCGGCACACTTTTACTTTCTCTGTATAGCTTGAAACGTGGTAAAGAACTGAACGACGATCCTGAATACCAAGCGCGTCTAAAAGATCCTGAGTGGAAAAAGCGCATCGAAAGCACCACTGCGACGTCTTTGGATGAAGTGCTGCCAACTTCGGCGCGTAATGCGGTATTGATTTTCTTATTGTCGATTGTCGTGATTGTTATCGTGGCGATGGTGCCTGAGATCAGAACCATCGTAGACGGCGATAAGCCAATTAAGATGTCGGTGATCATCCAAATGATGATGCTCTGTTTCGGCGGTATCATTTTGTTAGCGACCAAAACTGACCCGCGTGACGTGCCAAACGGCGTGGTATTCAAATCGGGTATGGTGGCAGCGATTGCTATCTTCGGTATCGCTTGGATGTCGGATACCTATTTCCAATACGCAATGCCTCAGTTCAAGTCGGGCATCGTGGAAATGGTGACTAACTACCCATGGACGTTTGCGCTAGCGCTATTCATCGTATCAGTTGTGGTGAACTCTCAAGCCGCTACTGCACGTATGATGCTACCGGTTGGCCTTGGCTTAGGGTTAGACCCAGCATTGCTTATCGGCTTAATGCCAGCAGTTTACGGCTACTTCTTCATCCCGAACTACCCATCAGATATCGCAACGGTGAACTTTGATGTGTCTGGCACCACTAAGATTGGTAAGTGGTATTTCAACCACTCATTCATGTCGGTTGGTTTAATCGGTGTCGTCGGCGCATGTTGCTTAGGCTACGCACTCGCACAGATTTTTATCGCTTAATTAAGCGATAGCGAGATAACAAACAAAAACAGCGCCTCAATTGGCGCTGTTTCTATTTGTTCTGTTTGGACGTATTAATTCGAACCTAGATTTCGAATTAATACCCAATATTAACGAGCCTCAAAAGCCAAAGACTGAATCGCTTCTTCTATCGTTAGGAAGTGGATTTTCATCAGGCACACTTCTGCTTTCTGGAACTCGTGGTTTCGAATCAGTTTGGTCACGCTTTCAACCGAATACTGGTCTGCTCGTTTCGCTAGAGAGAGTTGGTTTGAGCTCGATTCAAGCGAGTAGCTATCGCCCACTGAATCAATGAGGTAATCATCTTCGCCCAAGATCATGTCTGAGCATTCTGCTTGAAATTCGTGTTCGGATGCGACGTAAATAAGCTCATCGTCCCCGTCGAGTTTTACCAAAGATGGCCAACTGATCATTATTGCCTCTCAATCATGGATGTTGAAGTGTATGTCTGGACTATAAACACTTTTCGCTGATGGATCATCTCTTAGCCCTAACGACTCGAACGTTACTTACTTAGAGACCGACCTAATGGTGCGAAGTAACCTTGCAGGGCTTGGAAAATCTCTTCTCGATGCGCCATATCAGGATACACAGGGTACATATCCGGTTTGGTTGTGCCATCTACCAAATAAACGTTTTTGATATCAGAACAGGATTCAATTACTGACTCAAAGGCACGCGCCATCATCTCTGTTGGTAGTGAGAAGTAACGAGCCGACGTTGCCTGGTCTGCAATAACACTTCGTGCCACGTAATCGTGTTTGTCTAGGTTATTGTCGCTGAGTAGTGTGGAATCGAACACAGACATCAAACTTTCGTTTAATGGATGAGGTCGTACCTTTCTATCGTGTAACCAACAGTCACTGGCGAACAAGATTTGCTTGCGAGGGCCAGAGGTATCGCCAATCTCAAATGCTTTCTCTGCGATATAGTGGTCAAATGCATGCCAGAACTCATGCGCTAACGCACCAGCACCTGCATTTTTAGCGAGGGCTAACTCTCTCTGGTTCGGTGCGTAGTGTGCTTGTACACCTTTTCTGCCACCACTGCCGAACGCCAAACCTAATGTGCCGCGAAGGCCAATTGCTTCTGGTGGCAAAGCCAGGATGTAAGCCAAGTCTGCTAGCGAGTCGAATATCAGATTCGCAGCGAGTTCTTTCTCTTCTTTCGTCACCCAAGCACCCACACGAATGCTGCCCATACCGAAGGTCTGTTTGATGTCCATGAATGACACCTGATCGCCATGTCGGTAGTCTGGGCCTTTGCGCGTTTTGTATTTAAAGTGGGTTAACTTCAAAAGGGTCCTTGGAAATAGATGTAGTTTAGCGCTGTTGTGTGGTGCACAGGGTTAAGTTGGGAAAGTTAGCACCTTTGTCAGTAAATTACCGAACAAAATGAGTGAGATTGTGTTCGAAAGCCTCCCATGAGGTTGGGTTGCCTTCGTGGGTCAGTGGAAATAGTGCCCTATTTGGTTTTGCATAGCTTAAACGATGTAACCTCTGCGTGACATGATAACTGTCTAGCCCTGAAATTGTGACTAAATCTAACGCTTCTAAATCTAGGTAGCCGTCCGGCATCACAGCACGTTTTGGCGCGTGAATTGTAACAATTTCACCAATCAACATTTGAGTTTGGTTACTTTCAATTGTTATCTGCTCTTTGAAGGCTAAGCCTATTTTCAGAGGGCTTTCCAAAACAAACGGAGCAGGGAACACATCATCGTAATAGGGCGTGAGACCGACCGCGTTAAATTCTGAGACTGATTTAGGATAACGAGCGGAAGTTTGATGAGCTTTTTGAACAAAGCCCGCCCCGATACTATTGATAGTGAAGTGTTGAGTTTCTAGGATATTTTCTAGTGTATGACGGCGACTTTCCGCAGTCCGGATGATGAAGCCAAGTAAAGGTGGATTCGACCCCAAATGAACCACGGAGCTCACTACTGCAAGATTTTCTAGCCCTTGCTTGTCACAGGTGCCAATAAGGTTTGCGCTTTTAAACCCCGATAAGGAGTTAATTAAACGAGCGCGCTCACGCTGGTCCATTGCTTTGATATCTTGTCTTGAAAGGGTCATTGCCTTCATATCTTCTCTTCTTCTCACTTTTGTTTTCGACGACTTGTTTACTAACCAAACTAAAACATATCTACGCAGCATCGCTTTATTCCGATCATCCAGTTTGAATAAGTGGTTGTGAAAGGAGGATTCTTTTAGAAAATTGCAATTTTCTTGAAATTAAATGTGACACTGTAGCTTAATTTGTTGTTGCAGCGGTTTGCTATTGAGCGATACCATGTACGGCTATTTCTTTGGTAAAGATGTAATTATGTCAGATGAAAAGCTCGCGCTAGAGTGGATGCGCCAACAAGCGCATAGAATTGATCCATATGTTATAAATCCATCATTTGATGAATGCGTTGAGTTGCTTGAGCCTGCCTTTAAGAAGGGCAAGAGTGTCGCGCAGCTAAAATATCTATTATCAGAAGCGGATCGCCGAGCGGGAGCTGCCGAACGTAAACATGCTGCTTTAAAGTTTGCTAAAGAAAAAAGCCCAAAGGCAGGTCAAAACCTTCGTCTGCAAAGCAAACTTCAACAAGTTCAATTGGCATTAAAGTTAGCAACTGGCGATAACAACATGACCATATCGCAGTTCTGCTCTGAGTATGATGTCAGTAAGCGAGACGGCAACGAAGCGTGGAATGAAAAGTTGGTTGAGCAGAATAATAAGAAGTGATTTCGTGATGACGTATATGGTTTAACTGAAGATCCGACAAGATTCACTTGCTTATGTATTCATTTAAAATCCTACCAATAAATGTTGCTCAACGGTATTTCAAAAGCCTGAAGATCTTCTTTTCAGGCTTTGCCAACAGCTAGCCACTCATCAGTTCCGTCTTAGTCGTTAACCACGTCTAAAAGTACCGATGAGTGAATATCAGGTATCAAGGTCGAATGTTGTTGAAACTGACCTTTTGCGTTCCATCACTCTGATTCTCTAATTTAATTACATCTCCTTGATAGTAATAAGGTTCCATTGGCATCTTGCTGTTGGTTGGCCTTGCGTAGTGAAGTACAGCGGATTTACCTTCCTCTTGTCGAGCATATAAATAGCCAATCAGCGCATGTTCAAATTGGTGGTAGCCATTGCCCCAATGGAAAGCTTTAGTACGCTTAGGCTCAAGCCCAACGCCACCGTACTTATGATCTACCCATACATCATGAAAGGTGGGCAGGGTGTATTGCAGTACGTCTTTCATTGAACCATCGATAAGCGATACCGTCATCGCAGCTTGATCAAGCTCAGCCCATTCCCATGATGACGCCCATTGGCTGTACGGTCTGCTTTGCCAGCCCGTGATATCTTGCCCTTGCCACATCTTCTGAAGTCGCTCGCCAAAGTAGTTAGATACATTGGCAAAATCTTTTTGATATTGCGCCTGAGCCAAAGTGTGTTTCATACCGTCTAAACCAAACTCAGACCAATCGGAATTTTTTAATGCATGACCAGTTAGATAGGTCATCCAATACGCTTTAATGGTGTGCCCAAAATCATTATGATTGGCATTCGGCATCATTGCCGCTTTGTCGTGAATTGCGCCGTAGAAGCGTTGTTCATCTTCAGAGTGGTAGTGATCAATCATGGCTTGCGTGAGCCAGTTTAAGTCATCAAGCCATTTGGCTTTGACGGGCTCTTTGAGCAGAGGAGCGACTAACAACAGGTAGCCGTTTATTTGATCAAGTTGCGCGACCAGTTCACGTCGTTTTGCACTGCCATCTTCACCGTCGGCGAGTACCCAAGCAAGACCGCTGTTGTCGCTAAGTCTATATTTATCAAAGATAAAAGCTTGTTGGGCGATGAGTGCTTCTTCTACCTTTTTGTCTTGGGTCAGGTAGTAGTACATCGCGAGTCCAACCAGCGCATACGCTTGATCTTGAGAGGTACGTTGCTGCCAATCTTGACCCGCTTTTCCCTCTTTTATGTAGCCAATAAAGCCACCATTTTTCTTATCTTCTAGTTGATCAATGAGGTAGTAAGCACCTTGCTTGGCAAGCGATAAAGCTTGTTTGTCTCCAGTAAGGTGATAGAGCACGCCATAGGCATAGGTTTGGCGTGATTTCATACGCGTAAACTCCTTGCCAAAGTGCGGAGTGATCCAGCCTCTGTTCAATTCAGGACACACATCAGATACATCGAGCAAGGTACCATCATCACAACGAAATGTCGGGAAGTTGCCTATCGGTTCTCCCTGTGCGCTCGGCATAAGCCAGTAAGGTGCGAGCCCTTCAGAAGCATGATTGATCCAGTCTTCTCCAGAGGGAAGGGTGACATTGGCAGATACGGCCAAGCTAGTGACACTGAGTAATGCGATGGTTGCTCGTAACATAACGTTTATCTTAACTATTTGAATTTAGTTGAATATAAACAATCACATCTGCACATTGTGATTAGGCGATCACAATCGACCAAATTATTTGTGGTGTAGATGTAGGACTATCTGGGTCTTACTCATTTTAATATTGCAAATAAACAATAAATTATCGTTTATCGATAAATTGTTGTTGATCATCGTTTGTTTTGATCTTAATATTCTTCCATCAACTCAACAGGAATATAAGTATGTCTAAGATTCAAAAACAAAGTCGCCGTGTGCGAATGCTACTGCAGTCCTTTCTTGCACTCACTCCGATTATGGTGTGTTACTTCTGGCTAACGGTTCAAACACCCTATGACTTTCTTAGTGAGATGGGCATTATTCAGTTTTCCATCGAGATGGACTACTTTATAACCTCTCCACTCACAGTCTCTCCACTTACTACGACAACAAGAATCATCGCAATGTTCACCAGTTTGGCGATGTCGAGCATTCTTATGTATGCATTAACGGTTCTGATACGCCTATTCCGTAACTATGAGCGAGGTGAAATCTTCTCTTTAGAAAACGCAATGTCCTATCAGAAACTCGGATATAGCTTGTTTTATTGGGTATTAGGTTCAGTTATCTATGGTTCATTGATGTCAGTGATTCTGTCGTTCAATAATCCACCAGGTGACCGTATCTTTGAGATTAGTTTCGTTGGTATGGACTTTTTAACACTGATATTGGGTATAATTATTTTGATCATCTCGTGGGTGATGAAAGAAGGTTATATTCTGGCTGACGAACATAGCCAAACCATTTAAAGGACTTGTCATGACTATCCGCATTAATTTAGACATTATGATGGCCAAACGGAAAATGCGATTAAAGACATTGGCAAAAGAAGTTGGGATAACAGAAGCCAACTTGTCCGTATTAAAAAATGATAAAGCCAAAGCCGTAAGGCTATCGACGCTCGACAAGCTATGTGAAGTTTTAGAGTGCCAACCTGGTGATATTTTAGAATTTGAACCGAATGATCATAAAGACGGCGTTGCGGCAGAGTAGCCAGTAAGGAAATCGCTTTCAAATCATCTAATAATGAACGAGTCTCGATATCGCATCGAGACTCTTTTTTAATCTATTTATACCGACTCTCCCGCCTCGTCCTCTTCAACCACATCGGTTTCTAAGCTCGCTTCTGCCAACCATTTTTGTACTGATGGGCTGTTGAGTACACGTTGCTGATACTGTGATGCCTTCTCTGAAAGTTTGATGCCATAGGTTTCAACGCGTAATGCCACAGGTGCAAACATCGCATCGGCAATCGACCATTCACCAAATAACCAACCTTCTGGATATTGTTCCATTTTCGTCGACCATATGTCATCAATACGAGCGATGTCTTTCAATGCTTCTTCACTCAAAGCAAGCTTTCGTTGAGCGCGGCAGTTCATCGGCATTTCATTTCTGACGGCAAAAAAACCAGAGTGCACCTCTGCCGAAATCGCTCGGGCATGGGCGCGTTCTTTCACGGATTTAGGCCATGCTGCGCCGTCCAAGTAAGCTTCGTTAACGTATTCGAGAATCGCCAGTGAATCCCACACCGCAACGTCACCGTCAACCAGGGTTGGAACTCTGGCTGTTGGTGTCACTGAAGCTAGTGTGTCGTAAAAGTCAGACGTGAATAGCTTGAGCTTGATGACTTCCGGATTCAGGTTGTAGTTGTCGAATATTAGCCATGCGCGTAATGACCAAGTTGAGTAGTTCTGGTTTCCAATATAAAGCTGCATCGTTGCTTCCTTGCGTTTAGTGGGTATGCTTTGAGACTTAGGGTAAGGTATAAGCCTTAGGGGTATGCATTTGAGCTTAGGGGATTGTATTGCGGCGCACTAACGGATAATTTTGATGCAATACATTAATAAAAACGATGGGTAGTGATTTCAATATGGATATTGATGCTTTGCGAGGCTTTCTCGCGTTTGTAGAAACCAGTAGCTTTACTCGTGCAGCGAAACAGATCAATCGCACCCAATCGGCATTCAGTGCGCAGATGCGCAAACTGGAAGAAGAACTCAACGTGACCCTTTTCCAGAAAGAAGGCCGTAATCTCGTGCTGACAGAGGCTGGCTTAGCGCTGCGTTCTCATGCGGAGCAGTTGGTCGCCCTCCACAATACCGCCCTCAAGCAAGTAAAGCGTTACGAAGACAAACAACCTTTAAGACTCGGTTGCCCTGAAGACTACAATGACACTATTCTGCCAAAAGTTATTCGCCTGTTGCAGAAAGCAGAACCCACCTGTTCTATTCAAGTATTCAGCCTGCCAAGCATTACGCTCAGAGAGTGGTTGGATGATGGCAGGCTTGATGCTGCAATTGTCACCCGAGCGCCTGACAGTGAAGAGGGCTATTGGCTGACCAGTGATGTGGGTGTATGGATAAGCAGCCCAGACTATGTGTTCGATAGCTCCAAGCCTGTTCCATTAGCCTTGTTTCAGACCGATTGTAAGTATCACGCAGCGGCAGTGAATGGCCTAACTAAACAGGGTACGCCTTATCAGTTGTTGGCGTGCAGTAATACCGCTTCGGCGCAACGTGCCATTGTTAAAGCGGGTTTAGCGATTGGCGCGATGGGTAAGCTGAGTGTGACTTCTGATTTGAACATTCTGGAAAATATGCCACCACTGCCTTCGGTGGATATTGTGCTGATTTTAGCGAGCAAACATCACCCAGTGTTAGACAAAGAAGTGCTCAATCAACTTGTGGAGTTGGACTCCAATTAGATTTTTTCTCGGTGAGGGTAATGTTGAGTGCGGAGCTAAAATAGGTAGGCCGAGAACATGCTGTTTCGCGGAGGAAATGGTGGTTCTCGGCCTAGTTATTGTTAGACGTTGTTGGTAATTAAGAAAGCTTGAACTTACTCAGTTCACCGTGTAAATCTCCGGCTTTCACTGTCAGCTCATTACTGATTGCTACTGATGATGTCATGGTGTCCATCACTTCCACTGCTGTATCATTGATGATTACTACATTGCGGTTAATCTCTTCTGACACAGAGCTTTGCTCTTCAGCCGCGGAAGCGATCTGATTGTTCATGTCATTAATCACTTCAATCGCTTGGTTGATTTCAGACAAGGCTTGATGTGCAGCTTCGGTTTCACTTTTTGTGTTGTTCGCTTGATTCTGACTTTGCTCCATCAGTACCACAATAGATTGAGTCTCTTGTTCTAAGCGAGCCAACATAGAGCGAATCTCTTCTGTTGAACCTTGAGTTCGATTCGCTAGGTTACGAACCTCATCAGCAACCACTGCAAAGCCTCGACCAGCCTCACCTGCACGAGCTGCCTCAATCGCGGCATTCAGTGCAAGTAAGTTAGTTTGCTCTGCAATGCCACCAATCTCGCTCAAGATACCCTGAATAGCGGTGCTCGAATCGACTAAGTTCTGTGTTTGTTGCTGCGCATCGTTAACCTGCACAGCTAAGCTGTCTACAGCACTGGCGGCATTGTCCATGCGCGTCATACCATTGAGACTGTTGCTCTGCACTTGGCTTGCTGCTGCCGCTGCTTGAACCGCTGAGTTCGCCACTTCTTGCGCTGTTGCACTCATTTCATTGATAGCGGTGGCAAGTGAGTTCACTTCGTTAACTTGAGAATTCAGCTGGTCACGTGAAACTTCAGCACGAGCTTGGCCTTCTGTCGCGTTTTTATCCACTTGGTCAGCTGTTACCATCACGGTAAGTAGCATCTCTTGTATGCGAGATAGGAAGGTATTGAACCAGTGTGCAAGCTGAGCGGTTTCATCCTTACCTTTCACTTCAATGCGATAAGTTAAGTCACCTTCACCCTGTGCTGCATCTTTAAAGCGTTCCACTAAGTTGTTCAAAACCTTGCCCAAAGAGTTAGCAATGAATGCCATTGAGGCAATGCCTAGAAGAGCGGCGATGATTCCCGCCCACACACCTTTTTCAAGTGCTTTTGAATTCTGAGCATCACTCCACTCGGTGTAGTCATTGACGCTTTTGGCTAGGTGACTACTAGGAACAGACACCATGACTACCCATGGCGCATCACTGGTATCGATTGCAGTAATCGCGTACTCATCGCCGCCGAAAGTCACAAGACCGGCGCCTTCTCTGTTAGCGATAGACTGAATCTTTGACCATTCAGATTCCAATTCAGAAGAGACTTTTTTACCCACCATATTTCCAGCTCGGCTGTTGGCCAGTGTAATACCTTTCCATGAAGTGATTAGGATTTTTCCTTGACCATCAAACAGGTTACGCGCAAGTAACTCACTTTGGCTTTGGAGTTCATGTAGGGATAAATCAAAGCCTAGCGAGCCGATGATTTTTCCGTCATGTTTGATTGGTTGGCTGATGGTGGTAATGAGCTCTTGTTTGCCGCGCACTGAATAAAAATACGGTTCCATCACAAACGTTTTACCCGTTTGATATGGCATTAAGTGCCAGTCATCTTTGCGCTCACCGTTGCTGTTGAGCTCGGTATTGCTAAAGCTTTCCATTGCGACAGCATCAAAGCTGTTCTGGTCATTGGGAGAGAAGAAAGGCGCAAGGTAGCCCTGACTGTTAAAACCTAACTCAGTGTTTGAGCTTAACTCGATGTTTGAGCCAGATTCGATATTCGAGTCTGATTCTGTATTAATGCTCAGTTCCGTGTTCGAGTCTTGTTGGTTATCTGAAATCAGCGACGTATCTGAGCCATTTTCGCTGTTCACGTTGAGCTCGTTATTCAAGACAGACTGTTGTGACCATGTCTTATCTTCCCAAACCATGTAACCCGCAAATACAGCTTTGTTTTGTGCTTCCAATGCCGCAGTAAACTGTTTCACGATAAGCTCTGCACTTGCGTCGGTTTCTGAACTTAATTCGATGATTGAGCGCACTTGTTTAAGGTTCGCTAATACGGGGTTGAGCTGGTTAGCGATGTTCAAACCTTGTTGAAGTGCCGTGTTTTGTAAATCCGTAGCGGTGGCCTCTGTCAGCTGCGTTTTTACTTTTTCAGTGACTTGTTTATTCACATCGGTAAATGCGTTGGTCGTCATTCCCATGGCGATTAACAGAGTGAAAGCCATCGCTCCGCCCGCACTCACCGCAATTCGCGTTCGTATACTGTTAAACATATTATCTCTCTAACCAAATAGTGGTAGTTTTTTAGAGATTTTAAACAAGATACGTGAATGGAAAATTCTAAATAATGAACACAATAAGAATAGGGTGATTAAAAATATAAATAGGATGGTATAACGCTCCGGATTATGTCTTTTAGAGAGGAACAATAAGATAGGTGTATGGCTGTTTTTATTCTATTATCTAATTGTATTTGTTGATATTTTATACTTGATGCCGTTTTTAATTTCCTGGTAAATCAGGAGGTTGTAGTTTGAGGGTGTTGTGGATATATATTACTCATTATATGACATCAGTCACATTTTAATTTCATCCGAAGTGTTGAATACCCACTTAAAAAGTATGCGTTTATACTTTGCAGACTAAATTCAAGTAACTGGACCATTGATCATCTGATTATTAAAGAATCCCCAAGCTCTTTAGCTTTCGATAAATGGTATTGCGGCTGATCCCCAGTATTCTCGAAGTCTTGCTGATGTTGCCTTGGTTCGCTTGATAGGTTTGTAGCAAAGTTTCCTCAACGGTACTTCTTAAATCGTTATTCGTTGTGCCTTTGGTGGTATTTTGAGTCGTCAGTTGATGCTGATTATCTTGCGCTAATAACGTGAGATGTTGAGCAAGGTGGCTAGGTACATGCTCGAGTGTGAGTTGTGGTTCATCACTTGCCAATAGAGCAGCAACCTTAAGTAAGTTGTCCAATTCGCGGATATTACCCGGCCATGAATAGGCGCACAGCAAACTCATGAGGTGTGGGCAAATTGATTGTTCACCCTCGGCGTATTTACGATGAATATGCTCGATTAAGGCGTGCTTGTCTTGTCGATGTTGCAGGCTTGGTAAAGTGAAGGCCAAGCCATTCAGGCGATAAAAGAGATCTTGTCGAAATTCTCCAGTTGCGACTAGCTGCTCTAGGTTTTTATGAGTCGCGGCGATGATCTGACAATCGACTTGGTAGCTTTGGTTCGAACCCACAGGCACAACGGACTTATCTTGCAGAACATGCAGCAAGCGACACTGAGCCTCCAATGGCATGTCGGCAATTTCATCGAGAAACAGAATTCCCTTGTCTGCTTGGCGGATCTTACCTTGGAAACCTTTGTGGCTTGCGCCCGTAAAAGCGCCCGGCGCGTAGCCAAACAGCTCAGATTCGATAAGATCTTTCGGCAGCGCACCGCAATTTACCGCCACCAAAGGCGACGATTTACGTTGGCTTTGCTTGTGTAACGCTTTAACAAACTCGCCTTTACCAACCCCTGTTTCTCCTAAGATTAATAGGCTGATCCCTTTGTCGATTACCTTGTTGGCTTGCTGCCAAGCATGTTCAATTTGTTGTTCGCCATGGTGCAAATCGCACGATGCTGAAATGGAACGCGTGCGTTTTGCAGTTGGTTGTTTGAGGTGCTGTTTCTCAAATACAAAGGGTGCATCAAATGAGTCTCGATTGAAGAGAGTCTCGATGCATTCGCCAACGATCGAGGTTTGATCCAACAGTTGAGAGGCAACCTGATTGTGCGCTACTACTTCGCCAGCTTCATTGGCTATCACAATTCCTTGCCAACCACTGTGTAATAACGATTTCTCACACGCGAGGTCGATTCGAGTGGTGCCTTTTGGGATATGACTTAACAGCTGATTTTCAATAAGCTGAACCATATTTTGAACCAGCAATTGCACTGAACTGTCGTGTTGCTGCTGATCACTGGTGATGTCCAATACCCCAACCATTTGACCTTGATGATCGAATACCGGGCTTGCTGAACAACTGATAAATCGATGCTGGTGGATGAAGTGTTGTTCGCCAATGATGGATACGGGCTTGGCTTCAACAATGGCGGTGCCAATCGCGTTAGTGCCTTTGAGTTGTTCCTGCCAACACGCTCCAGAGCTGAGTGCAATTGACGTCAGCTTCTCCTTAAACCGCTCCTGTCCCCAACTCGCAAGAATAACGCCCTCAATATCGGTCAAAATCAAACGACTGTCAGTGCGTGCAAACATCTGATTAAACAGAGGTAGAGCATTACGTTCGACGATATGAATCAAGTCGGACGATTGATGACGTCGCTGTTTAAGGAGCGATTGTGGCAGGCGAATGTCTTCGGGAAGTCGTCTCTGTTTTAGACCCGCTTCTGTGCTGCGGTGCCAAGAGGATGAAAGCCAATCTGAGGTGTTTGCTTGTTGAAGATGCATGACTGTTCCATGTCGTAACAGTGAGGGTGTACCAATTTGGAACAGTTGAACACTGGAGTGGTTTCCATACGTCCGTTCAATACCAACTCACTTTGGGTTGTAAACGTTTGGTAATCATAGTTTTACAATTTATTAACAACAAGTTTTGAAGTTCTGGCGTGTGATTTGCGTTGTTACTGTTGTGAAGAAAACACGAAGTATCAGTGTTTTAAACAGAAAGCATAAACATGGGCGTCTTGTCATGAGTTCTTTTCTCAAGAGGATACGCCACAAAAATAAGACAGCTCTCGCTCAATAACGAATAACAAATCGAAGAAGGATCTAACTATGATTTACGCACAGCCGGGTAGTGACAATGCAGTGGTGAACTTTAAAGCTCAATACGATAACTTTATCGGTGGTGAGTGGGTGAAGCCTGTCAGCGGCGAGTATTTTGATAACACGTCTCCCGTGAATGGTCAGGTGTATTGCCAAGTGGCACGTTCAACCGAGGCGGACATTGGCTTGGCACTCGATGCCGCGCATGCAGCTCGTGCAAGTTGGGCCTCGACCAGTGTGACTGAGCGATCCAACATCCTACTTAAAATTGCCGACCGCATTGAAGCGAACCTAGAAGAAATCGCAGTCGCCGAGACGTGGGAAAACGGCAAGCCTGTGCGAGAAACCTTAGCGGCAGATATTCCTTTGGTTGTCGATCACTTCCGTTATTTCGCGGGCTGTATTCGAGCGCAAGAAGGCAGCGCAGCTGAACTCGATTCAAACACCGCAAGTTACCACTTCCCAGAACCCATTGGTGTAGTCGGCCAGATCATTCCTTGGAACTTCCCGATTTTAATGGCGGCTTGGAAATTGGCACCTGCACTGGCTGCGGGCTGTTGTGTGGTGATGAAGCCAGCCGAGCAAACACCGACATCGATCCTAGTGATGATGGAGAAGATCGCTGATCTTCTACCAGCCGGCGTTGTTAATATCGTGAATGGTTTTGGTAGCGAAGCGGGTCAAGCATTGGCAACCAGTGACCGCTTAGCGAAGCTGGCTTTTACCGGTTCGACAGAAGTCGGTCACCACATCCTGAAATGTGCGGCTGAAAGTTTGATTCCATCAACGGTTGAGCTTGGCGGTAAGTCTCCAAATATCTACTTCCCAGATATCTTTAACCATGAAGATGAATACCTCGATAAGTGTGTCGAAGGTATGCTGCTTGCGTTCTTCAACCAAGGTGAAGTGTGTACTTGTCCATCACGTGTGTTGATTCATGAATCGGTATACGACAAGTTCATCGCCAAGGTGGTCGAGCGTGCTCAAACTATTAAACAAGGTAACCCGCTAGATACCGAGACTCAGGTTGGCGCACAAGCTTCTAAAGAACAGTTCGATAAGATCTTGAGCTACCTAGAAATCGGTCGTCAAGAAGGTGCGAAAGTGCTAACAGGTGGTGAAATCGCGCAGCAACCAGATGATCTCGGTAATGGCTATTACATTCAACCAACCATGCTGGAAGGGCACAATAAGATGCGCGTATTCCAAGAAGAGATCTTTGGCCCTGTTATCGCGGTGACGACGTTTAAAGATGAAGCGGAAGCGTTAGAGATCGCTAACGATACCGAGTATGGCTTGGGTGCAGGCGTGTGGACGCGTGATGCAAACCTAGCGTATCGCATGGGTCGTAACATTGAAGCGGGGCGTATTTGGGTGAACTGTTACCACGCTTACCCAGCTCATGCCGCGTTTGGTGGTTACAAAAAATCGGGCATTGGCCGTGAGACACACAAGATGATGCTCGATCACTACCAAAATACTAAGAACCTGTTGATCAGCTACGATACTAATCCGTTGGGCTTCTTCTAATACAGGTTCGTTCTAAAAGTATGAGAATCAATCATGGGTACAAAGAATAACTAACAACGCAGTAGGCTTAATTAAGAAAAACAAAAGCTAGAAACCAAAACGCCCAATTCAATTGAGTTGGGCGTTTTTATGCTTGAATCGTTCTAGTTTTGCGAAAAGAAGATCTCGGGCTTGTGGGTTGGGCCTGAATTACCTTCTAGCTGAGTAAGCTCTAATCCTTGTTTCCCTATCAGAGAACCGACCAATTGGCGGTTAAACGGGTAGCTGTCGGGGTTGTTAATATACTCTTCAATATCAACCCATTTAGCCTCTGCAATTTCATCGGTGTCTTGAATCGCAATCTCTTGGGTTTGAGCGATAAGGTGGCAAATAAAGTAGAGGTTCGATTTGCCAAACTGATACGGGTGTCTCGTCGCCATGCCAACTACAGAAATGAATGTGGCTTTGATACCAGTCTCTTCCAAGGTTTCACGAACCACCGATTCTTCAATGCCTTCACCCAACTCAATATGGCCGCCCGGTAATTTGTAGCCTGTCATACCGTGCTCTTTAATCATCAGCACTTGATTATGTTCGTTGGTGATCAATGCGCCTGCGCCCAAGGTGTGGGTCGGAATGAAAGGCACAAACTCTACAATCTCGGATTTGTGGATCAGCGTAATCTCGTCTTCTAGACAGTTGTGAAACACAAAGCCAAGTTCAGTCGCCACTGGAATAAGGTGCGAGAGCGAAATAGGCAAGCTAATCCAAATTATGCCTTTGTTATTCTGCTTTGAAAATTCGGTGATCTCGCTGAGTTCGGCATTGAAAGAGTCAGCATCGTGAGGGGCGGTTGCTGGGTCGATGATGATGCCGTTAAATTTGTCGAGCGTAAATTCCACGGGTGATCCTTTATTATTTTTGATTTATAGGGAGTCGAGCATAGGTGGAGCTTATAACATCTTAAGGGCTTATAAAACCTGCTCTGCTTGTAGCGTTTTTAAGAGCACGGCAGTGATGGGTAAAAACTAAGGGAGAGTGTAAAGCGGGCGGCTTGAAACAAAAATTATGCTAGAAACAAAAACTGCGCTTGGAAGCCAAAGCGCAGTTTTAAAATAGGGTTTATTTGAATTCGACTCTAACGAATATAGTTTGCATCAACACTTACGTACCAGTGCTGAAGCTTGCCGTCAGATTTTTTGATCCACAAATCGTTGGTGTAGCTCTCAATCTTGCCGTTAACCGTTAAACTGAACGTGTTCTCGTCGAATTCGCCAAGCTTCACGAACTGGTCTGTGGTAACCAGGAACGGGTCCATGTCGTCCACGCCAACCACATCTGAAATCACATAGTAGTGGTAAGTCAGCGGCTTGCTCGCATCATTCGGGTTGCTGCGGTACGCCACAAGCTTGAATGGTTCCGTTAATGGAAGGTCGAGCGTTTGCTTGTCCATGGTCGCTGGAATCGGGATAAACAACCAAGCGGTAAACAGACCGCTTAATAAAACCATCAGGAAGAAAAGAGTCTTAATTGCTTTCATAGCAACCTTCAAAATAGGTGATGTTGAAGACGCTATGGTAACAGGTTTGAATTGTTGATTGTAAGAGTATGAATAAGTGAAGGCGGCACCTGTCTGTTAGGAAGTTTGAATGAATTGACACACTGTTCATAAGTCACTATCTACACTAGTGCGAGTGACCTTGAGATAGGTTGATCATCACAACACCTGCCGCCACAAATAACATACCAACCCACACCATAGTATCGAGGTGTTGGCGGTAAACAAACGTAGAAATCAAGCTCACGGTGACGATAGCCAAGCCCGCCCATAAAGAGTGCACTACACCAACTGGCATCCCTTTCATCGCTTGGCTCAAAAATAGAAATGCAGCTAAGTGTCCTGAAATCACCAATAGAGCAGGGATGGGTTTAGACAAACTGAAACCGTCGGTTGCTTTAAGTGCTACGTGAGAAAGTGCTTCCGCCATCACGCCCATCATTAAGAAAAACCAGCTCATAGTCGTACCTTTTAGTTGTATTGTTTTTTGTTGGTATAGCGGGGTATTTGAAAGTGTTAATCGTTGTTGCTGCTCTTTAGTCACAGCGTATTTGCCCAAACAGCAGGCACAAAAAAGCCCACACCTCACGCTTTTGCAAGGTGTGGGCAAAATCGGTGTGACTACTTGTTTAGGTAAGCAGCATGGAACTCAATGTGTTCATCAATAAAGCTAGAGATGAAGTAGTAGCTGTGGTCGTAACCTGGCTGCATACGTAGCTCTAAATCGGCATTGGTTACCTTAGCCGCTTCGACTAATTGCTCAGGCTTAAGCTGCTCAATCAAGAAGTTATCGGCTTCACCTTGGTCAACCAACATTGGCAGTTTAGTGCCTTTGGTTTTTAGAAGCTCAGAGGCATCGTAGTGCTTCCACTCTTCAATATCTAAGCCCAAGTATTGGTTGAAGGCTTTTTGTCCCCAAGGGCATTGCATTGGGTTGGTGATTGGGCTGAATGCGGAGATAGAACGGTAGCTATCTTCGTTTTTGATACCAATCGTTAGGGCACCGTGTCCGCCCATGCTGTGACCAGAAATTGATTTCACTGATGTCACTGGGAAGAAAGATTCAATCAAAGCTGGGAGCTCTGTTACCACGTAATCGTACATGTGGTAATGGCTGTCCCATGGTGCTTGAGTGGCATTCACATAGAAGCCTGCACCTTGGCCGAGATCGTAGCTTTCATCGTCGGTAACGCCTTCGCCGCGTGGGCTTGTATCAGGTGCAACAATAGCAATGCCTTGCTCAGCCGCGGCTTTGAAAGCGCCGGCTTTTTGCATGAAGTTTTCATCGGTACAGGTTAAGCCTGATAACCAATACAAAACAGGAACTGGGTTTTCTTTGCTTGCGTTAGGTGGCAAGAAAATCGCAAAACGCATGTTGCAGTCAAGCGTTGCAGAAAAGTGGGTGTATTGTTTGTGCCAACCACCAGCAACCTTTGCTTGGCTAATGTTTTCGATTGTCATCTATTGTGCTCCGTTAGGTTGATGGTTTTGGGAGTAAATTTGTCTATATCACTTAAAGTTTCACCACCCACCGGGCAGGAGGTGGTGAAGACAGTTTGTTGCTTTTCATTTATAACTTTGGCCTCGATGCTCGAAAGAATCGAGGCCAAGGAGAATTATTTATCCATGTGTAGAACAGTACGGATAGATTCACCTTTGTGCATTAGGTCGAATGCTTCGTTTACGTCTTGCAGACCCATTGTGTGAGTGATGAACTCTTGAAGACCAAACTCACCCGCCATGTAACGGTTAACGATTTCTGGAAGCTCAGAGCGGCCTTTAACACCACCGAAAGCAGAACCACGCCATACACGACCAGTCACTAGTTGGAATGGACGAGTTGAGATCTCTTGACCTGCACCCGCAACACCAATGATGACTGATTCGCCCCAACCTTTGTGGCAGCACTCAAGTGCTTGACGCATCACGTTTACGTTACCAATACACTCAAAAGAGTACTCAACACCACCGTCTGTCATCTCAACGATAACGTCTTGGATTGGTTTGTCGAATTTAGTTGGGTTGATGCAGTCAGTGGCGCCAAGCTGTTTTGCTAGCTCGAATTTGCTCTCATTGATATCAACACCGATGATGCGGTCAGCACCAGCCATGCGAGCACCAATGATTGCAGATAGACCGATACCACCTAGGCCGAATACAGCAACGTTGTCGCCTTTTTCAACTTTAGCTGTGTTCAGTACCGCGCCCATACCCGTTGTTACACCACAACCTAGAAGACAAACTTCTTCAAGTGGTGCTTCTTTGCTTACTTTCGCTAGTGAGATTTCTGGAAGTACTGTGTACTCAGAGAAAGTCGAGCAACCCATGTAATGGAAAATTGTTTCGCCATTGATAGAGAAGCGGCTTGTACCGTCTGGCATCAGGCCTTTACCTTGCGTTTCACGAACGGCTTGGCATAGGTTAGTTTTACCAGATTTACAGAATTTACATTCGCCACATTCAGCTGTGTAAAGTGGGATAACGTGGTCGCCAATCTCAACACTTGTAACGCCTTCGCCGATCATCTCAACGATACCGCCACCTTCGTGACCAAGAATAGAAGGGAAGATACCTTCTGGATCGTCACCTGATAATGTGAATGCGTCAGTGTGACAAACACCAGTAGCAACGATGCGAACTAGAACCTCACCAGCTTTAGGAAGTTGTACATCAACTTCTTCCATTTTTAGTGGCTCGCCAGCTGCCCATGCAACCATTGCTTTTGATTTGATATGAGTTTGACCAGGTTTAATTTCGATTGTCATTGGATGTTTCCTATATATGTCAATACAGCGGATAACCGTGCAATTAAATTCAACCCGTTAAGCGTAGTTGAGCTTAATTGTTTCCGCTCTCTCGTTTTGTTGGAGCCAGTATAGGTGCGAGTGCATGTTTTGATAATCCCCTTAAATAGAAAATTATTATTACGTATTTGTAATAATGGGTATATTCAGAAGGATTCGGAGAGGGGTAGTTACTCAGAAAATGTAAGAACATTCTGAGTAGCTTTCTATGAAAGACACTAATAGGAAACAAATGGGGCGTGAGTTAATAGTCTATGTGATTTGGTGTGGTGGTCATCAACTTGTTTTCGAGGTTTGTATGTCACTAGGATCTCTAACTCATTTCTGTCGGGTGGACGACACTTGTTACCAAGTGCCGTCTCCCTAAGAACCCAGCGT
>NZ_JBGONU010000058.1:0-24489 GCF_041439295.1 Vibrio sp. 1F253
ACCGATGACCTCAACCTTGGCAAGGTTGCGCTCTACCAACTGAGCTAGTATCGCAAACTGAAAACGTCTTTCGCCGTTCAGGGCTGCGAATTATAAGAGCATTTTTTTGTGATGCAAGTCCTTAATGCAAAAATCAGCAAGTTTTTACTCAACTGCTGTAAAAGCACACATATTTGCAAAAAAAATAGCTCTTATGTCCCTGAAAAGTTAGATAAACGTGAACATTTGATCTGATTAGATGTTAATAATCGTTTTTCGATAGTACTGCAGCTCAGCAATAGACTCTCGAATATCGTCTAATGCAAGGTGGCTTCCCGACTTAGAAAAACCATCTAACACTTCAGGCTTCCAACGGCGAGTCAGCTCTTTTAGGGTGCTAACATCAACATAACGGTAGTGGAAGTACTCTTCCAGCTCTGGCATATGCTTGTATAAGAATCGGCGATCTTGACCAATGCTGTTGCCACAAATTGGTGACTTACCTTTTGGTACCCATTTTTCCAGAAACTCAATCGTTTGTTGAATGGCATCTTGCTCTGAAACTGTACTGTCTTGAATTCGTTTCACTAGGCCACTACCGGTGTGAGTCGTTGTGCACCACTCGTCCATCTTGTCCAATTCACTCTGAGGTTGGTGAATAGCCAAAACAGGTCCTTCAGCCAGGATATTAAGCTCACTATCAGTAACGATAGTAGCAATTTCAATGATTTTATGAGTTTCAGGATCAAGTCCTGTCATCTCGAGATCAACCCAAATAAGGTTCTGATCGCTAAAGGACATAAGGCGTCGCCTATTTGTTTATGTATAAAAGAGGTACTATACCCAAATAACTATACTCAAACTAGCTTTAGAGCCATCGAAATCATATGGCAGTAGCAACATCCTGTTTGAGTTCCCAATCATCAAGTTAGATGTGTTAAGTGAAAAATTGTGGCTAAAAAAAAGAAGTTAACCAAAGGTCAGGTACGTCGCGTACGTAGCAACCAGAACAAGCGACTCAAGAAAGAAGATTCTATCCAATGGGACGAGAACATGCTTGGCGGAACAAAAAGCGGACTCGTGATTACGCGCTTTGGTCAACATGCCGATATCGAAGATCTTGAAACCAACGAAGTTCACCGTTGTAACTTACGCCGTAGTATTGAGACTTTAGTTTCTGGTGACCGAGTAACTTGGCGTGCAGGCTTAGAATCCATGGCTGGCATCTCAGGTGTTGTCGAAGCCGTTGAGCCAAGAACATCAATGCTAACTCGCCCTGACTACTATGACGGCCTCAAACCGGTTGCCGCAAACGTAGACCAAATGGTTATCGTTTCAGCTGTACTACCAGAGCTATCACTTAATATCATCGACCGCTACTTGATCGCCTCTGAAACGGTGAATATCGCCCCTTTAGTTGTACTCAATAAAGTCGACTTGCTGACAGAACAACAAATTAGCGAATACCGCGAAACACTGAAGATATACGAGAAAATCGGCTATAAAGTCATGTTCGTGAGTAAAGAGTCGGGTTACGGCATCAAAGAGTTGGAAGCTGAACTGAAAGATCGTATCAACATTTTCGTTGGTCAATCTGGCGTAGGTAAATCCAGCGTAGTGAATGCACTGATGCCAACATTGGACATTGAAGAAGGTGCAGTTTCTGAAAACTCAGGACTGGGTCAACACACCACCACAGCAGCGCGTTTGTATCACTTCCCTTCTGGTGGTGATCTTATCGATTCCCCTGGGGTACGTGAATTCGGCCTATGGCATTTAGAACCCGATGAAGTCACAGATGCTTTCATTGAATTCAAGCCATACCTAGGTGGCTGTAAGTTCCGCGATTGTAAACACAATGACGACCCAGGATGTCTTCTGCGTGAAGCCGTTGAAGACGGAAAAATTAGCCGCTTACGCTTTGCTAGCTACCACCGCATTATTGAAACAATGGCTGACAACAAAGATAACCGTCAGTACTCACGAAGCAAGAAAGCCGATCTCTAATCGCGTTTTTGTGAACAAATGTGTGCATTTACTGACAATTGGCGCGAACTTAAGTAACATCTCGCGCCCTAAACCGTCATCGACAGATTTAATTGAAAAACAATTAGCATTGGAAAATTAATACAATGGATAAGATTAAAGTTGGATTGCAGTACTGGATCCCACAACATGGCCTGACTCGTTTAGTTGGTAAACTGGCGTCTGCTAAAGCGGGTGGTTTAACGACAGCGATCATTAACTGGTTCATCAAGCAATACAAAGTGAACATGGATGAAGCTCTGCATAGCGATCCAAAACACTTTAAGACATTCAATGAATTCTTCGTACGTGAATTGAAAGAAGGCATGCGCCCTATCGCAGAAGGTGACTCTGTTATTGTTCACCCTGCTGATGCACGTGTAAGTCAGTTTGGCCCAATTACTGATGGTCAACTGATTCAAGCTAAAAACCATAACTACTCAGCACGTGAGTTGCTTGGTGGTGATGCAGACCTAGCCGATGAGTTTAAAGACGGTGAATTCGCAACGCTTTACTTGTCGCCAAGTGATTATCACCGTGTGCACATGCCATGCGACGGCACACTGCGTCAGATGCTCTACGTTCCCGGTGATCTTTTCTCAGTAAACCCGCTAACGGCAGAGAACGTTCCAAACCTATTCGCACGTAACGAACGTGTGGTTTGTATCTTTGATACTGAGTTTGGCCCAATGGCACAAGTGCTGGTTGGTGCAACTATCGTAGGTAGCATCGAGCAAGTATGGGCTGGCACCATCACGCCACCTCGCGGTAACTCGGTTTACAAGTGGGATTACCCAGCACAAGGTGATAAATCTATTATCTTGAAGAAAGGCGAAGAGATGGGTCGCTTCAAGCTTGGTTCAACGGTTATCAACCTGTTTGCTAAAGATGCAATCAAGTTTGACGACACTATGCAGAATGGTGAGAAAACCGTTCTAGGCACTCCTTTCGCGCACATTGCGGGTAAAGACGTTAAGACTGAAGCTGTTGATTCAGCGGAGAACACTGACCAAGCTTAACGATCTGAGTTAACTCATTTAGTTTTAAAGGCGCGTTACTTTTTCTATATCAGAGAAGAACGCGCCTTTTTCTTAACTCTACCAATTCGTTTCCTACTCAAGCTCTAACAACCCAAGCTTTCAAACCTCAATCCTCAACCCCTGCCCAGCCACCTGCTGCTTCTCACTCTTGCCTCTAATTGCCCAGATAAAATATTGACCAAAAGCAAAACAACTGTCGAAACCTTAAACAACTTTTCGATTTTACAACCCGTCTCCAAGTACCAACAATCCAGATAACTTACTCTATTTGAAGATATTTTATTCATGGGGTCTTTGTACATGCCTAAACTCAATATTGGCGTTCTGGTCAAGCTGTTGATTTGTTTTGCGATTCCCTTAGGCGTGTTATTCATGCCAATAGATTCCATACCTATCGATGACCTCACGCTGATTCAACACCGCTTGTTGGCAATATTCTTACTAGCAGCTCTACTGTGGGTGCTTGAACCCGTTCCAGTATTCGCCACGTCAATTCTGATCATTGCGCTTGAACTGGTGATGATTTCCGACAAGGGTTTACATCTATTTAGAAACCCACCAGCAGGACACGATCTCGGTGAATTAATCAAATATACCGACATCTTCGGTGCATTTTCGTCACCAATCATCATCCTTTTCATGGGTGGCTTTGCTCTTGCGATATCCGCATCCAAATACGAACTCGACAACAACCTAGCTCGAGTATTGCTCAAACCATTTGGCACGGAGCCTCGCTTCATCATGCTGGGTTTAATGCTTATCACCGCCGTGTTCTCAATGTTCATGTCAAATACCGCAACAACGGTAATGATGCTCGCATTGCTAGGTCCTATCGTAGCCTCTGCACCAAAAGGCGACATGGGGATTAAAGCGCTTGTGTTGTGTATTCCAATTGCCGCCAATACCGGTGGTATCGCGACCCCCATAGGTACACCACCCAATGCGATCGCTCTGCAATACCTAACTGGCGAGAACAGTATCGACTTCCTTAGCTGGATGATGATGGGCTTACCCTTTGTGATCATCCAACTCACCATCGCTTGGTTTCTCCTACAAAAACTCTTCCCTTCTAAAGAAAGAAATATGGTCCTCAAGCTTGATGGACAATTTAGAAAGAGCTGGCGAGCGATTGTGGTTTACATCACTTTCGCTGCGACAATCTTATTGTGGATGACCACCAAACTGCATGGCATGAACACTTATGTGGTCTCTATTATTCCACTGGCTGTTTTCACTCTCACTGGCATCATGGGTAAAGAAGAACTCAAGCTGATTAACTGGGATGTGTTGTGGCTGGTTGCGGGTGGTATTGCGATTGGGATTGGCTTGGATAAAACAGGCTTAGCCGCTGCACTCGCACACGCGATTGATTATGAATCGCTCTCGCCGACTGCAGTGGTACTAACGCTGTCTATCGTGTGTTGGCTAATGGCTAATTTCATGTCGAACACAGCAACCGCAAACTTGCTGATGCCGATAGCAGCTGCGATTGGCGCTTCTATGGAAAGCCTAGTAGCAATTGGAGGCTTACAAGGCTTGCTGGTTGTGGTCGCCTTCTCGGCATCGCTCGGGATGATTCTTCCAGTATCGACGCCACCAAACTCGCTGGCTTACTCAACTGGGCTTATCGAAAGCAAAGATATGGCGAAGATGGGTATCATCTTAGGGATTGTCGGCTTACTGATGGTCTACCTCGCACTGTTTATTATCACCTAGCACGTCAATGCCTCCCTTCCGTCCAGCTAGTAATCGTGACCTCGCTAGCTGGCGGGCCACCAGATTTTAACCAATAAGATAAATCTTGATAACAATTAACACCTTAGCAGCAACCAATTGTGATTCCACTTCACTGTTTATTAAAAATAATCATATATATATTTAAATTATGATTTTCAACACGTTTCGAACTTTAAATATAACGACACTAGACACCTAGCAGAGACACATCCGTTCGCAATCCAACGCGTCGCTGTCATTAGCCTTTTATCCAAGAAGGAGGGATAAACCTTGAGACATACTATTAAGTTCAAAATTCAGATCGCTATCGCGGTTATTATTGCCGTCGTAAGTGGCGCTCAAGCTTGGATATCTGTTAATCAGCTTACTCAAGAAACTGAAGTCGCGATCAACCAACAGGTGAAAAACGTGAGTGTTGGTACGACGAACTACATTGCCGATTGGTTATCAATCCGCAGTGATATGATGCTTGCCAATGAATCGACCATTTCAAGCAATAGCAACTCTGATCGCGAGTTATTGATCACCAAGCAAGCCGGGCAATTCTTGTCTGTTTATGCAGGATTCAGTGATGGCAGTATAGCTTATGGCGACAAGGCTGAGGATTGGCCAGCAGACTACGACCCACGATCCCGCCCTTGGTATAAAGATGCAAACGCGACATCTGAACTCATCATTACCGAACCTTATCAAGATTTTGACGGCAGCATTGTCATCAGTTTCGCTAAAGCATTTAATGGTGAAAGACAGGGTGTTATCGCGGCAGACTTAACCGTAACCAGCATTATTGATACCGTACTCAATGTAAAACTCGATAATGACGGTTTTGCTTTTTTAGTCGACGGTAATAACAACATCGTCGCCTACAGTGATGAAGAGTTGAGTCAGAAACCACTGACGAATTTGAACCCTGAGCTAACGGTCGACAAAGTATCACAACTGCTCCAAAACCAAATGATCACGACGTTAACTTGGCCTGGTCAAGGCGATAAAATGGTCTACATCGCTAACGTTCCGAATACCGATTGGTCATTGGGTATTGTGATCGATAAAGAAATGGCATTTTCTGCGGTATCCGATGCCATTCAATTTATCACGCTTACCTCTTTGATTTTATACATCTTCATTTCGATTGCGAGCACAATGGTGATTAACCGCTTGCTGCACCCACTGCAAACATTGTCTGAAGCACTGACTCAGCTTGCTCAAGGCAGAGGCGATCTGACTCAGCGTATTGATATCAAGCGCATGGATGAAATTGGCAAACTTGCCGAGCTCGTGAACCAGTTCTTGAGCCAGATGCAAAGCATGCTTAAGGGCGTAATCGAGCACAGTCACGACTTAAACAACCATGCGGAAAAAGCCAATCAACTGGCTACGCAATCTTCGATTCGAGTCGAGAACCAACAAAACGACATCAACCAAATTGCGACTGCGATTCATGAAATGTCCGCCACCGCAGCTGAAGTGGCCAGCCATGCCGAATTAACCGCCTCCGCTTCTCAGGCATCCGCTACCGCTTGTAACGAAGGCCAAGAGGTTATCCAACAAAACCGCGATGCGATTACAGGCCTTGCGACTCAAGTTGAAGATGCAGCCAATGTTATTCGTGAATTAGAGAGTAATGCTCAAAGCATCAACCAGATCCTATCCACCATTCAAGGCATTGCCGAACAGACCAACCTGTTGGCATTGAACGCTGCGATTGAAGCCGCTCGAGCGGGTGAACAAGGTCGTGGGTTTGCCGTTGTCGCCGATGAAGTGCGAGTGCTCAGCCAAAGAACGCATGGCTCAACGGAAGAGATCCGCGTGATGATTGATACACTGCAGAAAAATACCGAACATGCCGTTGAAAGCATGACCACCAGCACTCAACTGGCAGAGAACAGCGTTGGCTTCGCAGAACAAGCTCATGGCAGCCTGACTAAGATCACTCAGGCAATCACTGAAATCAACGATATGGCGCTGCAAATAGCAAGTGCTGCGGAAGAGCAACGCGCGGTCAGCGAAGACATCAGCCGTAATACGCAAGGAATCAAGGATGCCTCTGATGACCTTGCACAGCAAGCTGAAAGCAGTCGCAATAGCTCAAATGAAATGAGTAGCGCTGCCGAGTCGATGCGCCAAGACGTGGAGCGCTTTAAGGTATAGCGCGACTCAAGCAAAGTAAGTGAACCACACCACCGAGCGACAGCTGACATAAACTAATAACTGAAACAAAGTAGTTCTTTCATAAGAATCACTTTGTTCTCAGTTCGGTTTGATGCATATTGATGAGCTAATTTATCCCAGACACAAGGATGTTATTCAGATGGGATTTGAATGGTTAGCTCTAGCTGCCGCTTTTCTTTGGGCCATTGCGAGCCTAATGTCAGTAAAGCCTGCCCAACACTTAGGTTCTTTCGCCTATAGCCGTTGGAGAATGGGTTGTACCGCGATCATCTTATCGAGCATGGCTTGGTTTACCGGAGGTTGGTCAACTGTCGAAGCCAATCTAATCACGCCGATGATGCTATCTGGCCTGATTGGTATATTCATTGGTGATACCGCCCTATTTGCCTGTTTGAACCGAATGGGACCGCGCCAAGCGGGTTTACTGTTCTCTTGTCACGCCGTGTTCTCGGCGATTCTTGGTTACTTCCTGTTTAGTGAAAGTATGACCTCTATTGAGCTGATTGGCTCGGCTTTGGTGTTTAGTGGTGTATTAACTGCGATATTCTTTGGTCGTCGAGGACAAGCCAACAACCAGCTTGAAACCATCAAGGGCACCGTGTGGATTGGTGTCGCACTGGGAATCACCGCAGCGATCTGCCAAGCATTGGGCGGCATCATTGCCAAACCCGTGATGCAAACCAGTATCGACCCTGTTGCCGCTTCTGCCATTCGAATGATCACCGCTTTTGTTGCTCACTCCGCATTTCGTTTAACAGGCGCCAAACTTTCACGCGCACTTAACCCAATGAATAAGCAGATATTCGCGATTACCGCGGTTAATGGTTTTCTAGCGATGGCAGTAGGAATGACGTTGATTTTGTATGCGTTGCAGGAAGGCAATGTCGGTATGGTCGCTCTGTTATCTTCAACCACACCAATCATGTTGTTACCGATACTCTGGCTATACACCAAGCAGAGACCGAACGTCTACGCTTGGATAGGTGCCATTGTTGCCGTAGTGGGTACTGGTATTTTGGTCAGATAGTGGGTACTCGGATTCTGGTCAGTTAGCCAAACGGTAAGTAGGACTAACTGAATAGAGAGCTAAGAGCGCGGGAACGGGAAAGCCGTCACGTCATCGATGTGGTCATAACCTAACGCCAGCATGATCAGACGATCAATACCCAAAGCAACACCCGCACAGTCTGGTAAGCCCGCTTTTAATGCCTCAATCAAGTGATGATCAATCGGTTGAGGTGATAAGCCCATCTCAATACGTTTGGTATTATCATCTTCAAAGCGCTTAAGTTGTTCTTGCGGTTTATCTAACTCGTGGAAGCCGTTTGCTAACTCAATTCCTTTGAAATACACCTCAAAGCGATCGGCGACTCGTGAATCGTTTGGATTGATCTTAGCTAACGCTGCTTGCGATGCTGGGAAGTCATACACAAACGCAGGCACCTGCTTGCCTATTTTCGCCTCGACCCCAATACTGAAAAGAAGCTGCAATAACGTATCGCGATCTTGCTCGGGGTCAGCTATGTCGCTGAGCCCTAGTTTCGCAGCTGCTTGCTTTAGCGTATCCATCGAATCTTCCAGCGGACAAACACCTAACACATCAATAAAGGCTTGTTGGTAAGTCATTCGCTCTGCTATGCCTGATTTAAGTACCTGCTGTAACAGCAGATCCATCTCATCCATCAGATCATGATGATCAAAACCAACGCGATACCACTCCAACATAGTGAACTCAGGGTTGTGATAACGGCCATTTTCTTCATTGCGAAAAGATTTACAAATTTGGTAAATACAACCGCTTCCGGCAGCCAACAAGCGTTTCATATGAAACTCTGGGCTAGTCATAAAGAATAGTGGCTGGCCGTGCGCATAACCTGGCCCTACGAATTCAGTTTTGAAGGTATGTAAATGCACATCCGTCACCGTGGCGTGGCTCATCGCAGGCGTATCCACTTCCATCACGTTTCGCTCAACAAAGAACTGACGAATTTGATTTAGGATATCAGCACGTTGCTTTAACTGCTTAATGGTTGCGGCCGGTTGCCATGTAGAGTGCATTATTGAGTTCCATATTACTGAATTTTAGACGACGAAAATTACCACCTTTCATCGCTTTTGTAAGCTTCTATCTTTCTATTCTTGAAAGCGAAATGTTGTTTTAATGAAGCCAGAAAATTACGTTCTACAATACAATTATCAATACAGATTTTACATCCACATTGATAACAAAAATCATACTCAACAAGCCGTTAACACAAGCCCTGTGGGCTAATCGTTATCAACAATTCATTGCCGTGATTGCAGTCACATAACCTATAAATTCTATGCCTCCATATGCACTACCGACCTAAAAACCCAAATGCATCAACTTTTCGAATACCTTCCTCTCTTACACTGAACCTACCACTTAAGGCTTAGGGGTAATAAACGGTTGATGCCGTTTACGTACTATTAATTAGTAAGTAACGCCAATTAGTAAGTACTACCAATAAGCTTTTTATAATAACAAGCGGAATACTCCGCATCACACTGGAGAATAACTGTGAAGACAATTACCACAGATATCGCAGTCATCGGCGCAGGCGGCGCTGGTCTTCGTACAGCAATTGCAGCAGCTGAAGCTAATCCTGAATTGGAAGTTGCACTGATTTCTAAAGTTTACCCAATGCGTTCGCACACGGTGGCAGCAGAAGGCGGTTCAGCAGCGGTAATTAAAGACGAAGATAGCCTAGATAACCACTTCAACGATACTGTTGGCGGTGGCGACTGGCTATGTGAACAGGATGTTGTTGAATACTTTGTTGAAAACTCGACTCGCGAAATGATCCAAATGGAACAATGGGGCTGCCCATGGAGTCGTAAAGAAAACGGTGAAGTAAACGTACGCCGATTCGGCGGTATGAAGGTAGAGAGAACGTGGTTCGCAGCGGATAAAACCGGCTTCCACATGCTTCATACTCTGTTCCAGACTTCGATGAAGTACGACACAATCAAACGATTTGATGAGTACTTTGTGGTGGATTTGCTCGTTGAAGATGGCGAAGTGCAAGGCCTAATCGCGATTCACATGTCTGAAGGTGAGCTTGTTACCATCAAAGCAAAATCTGTTGTTCTAGCAACGGGTGGCGCAGGTCGTGTTTACCACTGTAATACCAACGGCGGCATCGTAACTGGCGACGGTATGGCAATGGCTTATCGCCACGGTGTGCCACTTCGTGATATGGAGTTCGTTCAATACCACCCAACAGGCCTACCGGGCACTGGCATCTTGATGACCGAAGGTTGTCGTGGTGAAGGCGGTATCATCGTCAACAAGAACGGCTACCGTTACCTGCAAGATTACGGCATGGGCCCTGAAACTCCAGTGGGCGAGCCGAAAAACAAATACATGGAACTGGGTCCTCGTGACAAAGTTTCTCAAGCATTCTGGCACGAGCAGCAGAAAGGCAACACCATCAAGCACCCACTTGGTGATGTCGTACACCTTGACCTTCGCCACCTGGGTGAAGAGTACCTGCAAGAGCGTCTGCCGTTTATCTGTGAGCTTGCAAAAGCGTACGTAAACGTTGATCCAGCAAAAGAGCCAATCCCAATTCGCCCGACCGTTCACTACACCATGGGTGGTATCGAAACTAACGGTACTTGTGAGACTCGCATTAAAGGCCTATTCGCCGTTGGTGAGTGTGCTTCAGTTGGCCTACATGGCGCAAACCGCCTAGGGTCTAACTCTCTTGCTGAATTCGTAGTATTCGGCCGCGTAGCCGGTGAACAAGCCGTGAAGCGTGCCGCTGAATTCAAAGGCTGGAACGAAGAGTCTATTGCTAAGCAAGTGAAAGCGGTTGAAGATCGCATCGCTGGCATCTTGGCTCAAGAAGGCGATGAGAACTGGGCTGATATCCGTACTGAAATGGGTCACACCATGGAAGCGGGTTGTGGTATCTACCGTCAAGAAGACTTGATGCAAGAAACCATCGACAAAATCACTGAACTGAAAGCTCGCTACAAGAAGATCAGCATTAAAGACAAAGGCAAAGTGTTCAACACTGACCTACTTTACGCTATCGAAGTGGGTTACGGCCTTGAAGTTGCCGAAGCGATGGTTCACTCAGCGATCCTTCGTAAAGAGTCTCGCGGTGCACACCAACGTCTAGACGACAACTGCACAGAACGTGATGACGTGAACTTCCTGAAACATTCTCTATCTTTCTACAACGAAGATGCAGCACCAACTATCGACTACAGCGGCGTTAAGATTACTAAATCTCAACCTAAAGCTCGTCTATACGGTGAAGCAGCCGAGAAAGCCGCGGCTGCTGAAAAAGCGGCAGAAGAGAATGCGAAGAAGAGCGAAGAGGAGCAAGCATAATGTCAGCGAATCGAATCCAGAAAATTGAAATCCTGCGTTATGACCCTGAGCACGATGCAGAACCTCACTTTCAAACCTTTGAAGTTCCATTTGATGAAACCATGTCGGTACTTGATGCGATTGGTTACATCAAAGATAACCTAGATAAAGACCTGTCTTACCGTTGGTCTTGTCGTATGGCGATTTGTGGTTCTTGCGGCATCATGGTTGATGGCGTGCCAAAACTGGCATGTAAGAGCTTCTTACGTGACTACCCGAATGGCTTCAAGATCGAGCCTTTGGCTAACTTTCCAATCGAGAAAGATTTGATTGTCGACATGACACCGTTCATCGAACGCCTTGAAGCAATCAAACCTTACATCATTGGTAACGACCGTAAACCAGAAGACGGCACTAACATCCAAACTCCAGAGCAAATGGCGAAGTACAAACAGTTCGCTGGCTGCATCAACTGTGGTTTGTGTTACGCAGCATGTCCTCAATTTGGTCTAAACCCCGAGTTCATTGGCCCTGCGGCACTTGCTCTTGCTCACCGCTACAACCTAGATAGCCGTGACAATGGTAAAGCTGAGCGTATGAAGCTTATCAATGGCGACAATGGCGCTTGGGGCTGTACGTTTGTAGGTTACTGTTCTGACGTATGTCCGAAGAAAGTAGACCCAGCAGCGGCAGTGAACCAAGGTAAAGTTGAGTCTTCAATGGACTTCGTTATCTCGATGTTCAAGCCTGATGGATCGCAAGTAAAAACAGCAGAGGAGGCATAATATGAGCAATCGTAAGCCTTATGTTCGCGAGATGAAGAGAACGTGGTGGAGCAACCATCCGTTCTACCGCTTCTACATGCTACGTGAAGCGACTGTACTGCCTTTGATTCTATTCACTCTGTTCCTAACCTTCGGTTTGGGTTCGCTAGTGAAAGGCCCTGAAGCGTGGCAAGGTTGGTTGAGCTTTATGGCTAACCCTATCGTTGTTGGTATCAACATCGTGGCACTGCTTGGCAGCTTACTGCACGCTCAGACCTTCTTCAGCATGATGCCTCAAGTAATGCCAATCCGTCTTAAAGGCAAATTGGTAGATAAAAGAATCATCGTACTGACCCAGTGGGCAGCGGTGGCATTTATTTCTTTAATCGTTCTGATGGTGGTGTAAGGAGCTTCGTTATGAACACAAATTACAATGTTAACCACAATCCGAAACGCTCTGATGAACCAATCTGGTGGGGGCTATTCGGCGCTGGCGGTACTTGGTTCGCGATGATTACACCAATCACGATTCTAGTGCTGGGTATCTTGGTGCCAATGGGCATTATCGATGCGGATGCAATGAGCTACGAGCGTGTCTCTGAGTTTGCCACCAGCATTATCGGTGCGCTATTCATTATCGGTACGCTAGCACTGCCAATGTGGCACGCAATGCACCGTCTTCACCACGGCATGCACGACCTTAAGTTCCACGTCGGCGTTGCAGGTAAAGTGGGTTGCTACTTCGTTGCAGGCCTAATCAGCGCGCTATCTGTTATCTTCATTTTTATGATTTAACAGTTAAGAGCAGGTTCGAGATTCGGGTAACTGAGATTCGAAGAGTTTAAGAACGAAAGTACTAAAAGCAGAACAGGATTATCTTGTTCTGCTTTTTTGTTGCTTGTCGAATCTCGTTTACTCGTACCTGCTCTTTCTCAAACGTCAGATACAAAAAAGGCCGCTCATAAGCGACCTTTTCTATTTCACTGAGCCACCTTAAACAAGATGGACACAATCAAATTACTTCACACGACCAACGTATTCGCCAGTACGAGTATCAACTTTAACAACTTCACCGATAGCGATGAATAAAGGAACACGAACTACCGCGCCTGTTGCTAGAGTTGCAGGTTTACCACCCGTACCCTGTGTATCGCCTTTCAGGCCAGGATCGGTTTCAGTTACTTCGATCTCAACAAAGTTTGGCGGAGTAACAGTGATAGGGTTATCATTCCACAACGTTAGAGTACAAACGTCATTTTCAACTAACCATTTTGCTGAATCAGCGACTGCTTTTACGTCTGCTGCGATTTGCTCAAATGTTTCGTTGTTCATGAAGTGGTAGAATTCGCCATCGTTGTATAGGTAGCCTAGTTCAACGTCAACAACATCTGCAAGCTCGAAGCTTTCGCCTGACTTGAATGTTTTCTCTAACACTTTGCCTGACAGCAGTTTACGAAGTTTTACACGGTTAAACGCTTGGCCTTTACCTGGCTTAACGTATTCATTGTCGATAATTGCGCAAGGCTCGTTATCTAACATGAATTTTAAACCGCCTTTGAATTCATTGGTGCTTACTGACGCCATGATTTTCTCTTCCACATCTTTGAGTTAATTTCAATGCCGCATATCATAACCCGAAAAGTCGAATCTGTTGAGCAAAACTGGCTCAAACAACTATCGAATGCGATCTCTGACCCGACAAAACTGCTTGAAGCATTGGAAATAGACCCAACACCGTGGCAAAAAGGATTCGCAGCACGTGAGCTGTTTTCACTTCGAGTTCCTCTTAGCTTTGTGGAGCGAATGGAAAAAGGCAACCCACACGACCCATTACTGCGTCAGGTATTACCTTTAACCGAAGAGTTCGAAGTACACCAAGGCTATTCTGCTGACCCCTTAGAAGAGCAAGAAAACGCGATTCCGGGACTACTACACAAATACAAAAGCCGCGCGCTAATGATCGTGAAAGGTGGCTGCGCGATTAACTGTCGTTACTGCTTCCGTCGTCATTTCCCTTATCAAGATAACAAAGGATCGAAGTCTGTTTGGCAGACCAGCCTCGATTATGTGGCTCAACATCCCGAGATCAACGAGGTGATCTTATCTGGCGGCGACCCTCTGATGGCAAAGGACAGCGAACTAGATTGGCTGATCAATGCCATCGAACAAATTCCGCATGTGACAACCGTTCGTATCCATAGCCGTTTACCGGTTGTAATCCCTGCACGCGTGACGGATGAACTATGCCAAACATTGGCTAATACTCGTCTCAACGTGGTGATGGTCAGCCATATTAATCATGCCAATGAAATCAACTTAGAACTCAAACAAGCCTTCCATAAATTGAAACTAAGTGGTGCAACTCTGCTCAATCAAGGTGTGATGCTAAAAGGCGTGAATGACAGCGCTAACTCATTGAAAGAATTGAGTGATAAGCTATTCGACGCCGGTGTTTTACCTTACTACATGCATGTACTTGATAAAGTTCAGGGCGCTGCTCATTTCTATATCTCCGATGAAGAAGCGAAACATCACTTTAAGGGATTAATATCTGAGGTTTCTGGCTATCTAGTACCTAAGTTAACCCGTGAAATTGGCGGACGCAGCAGCAAGACGCCACTCGATCTGCATATTGAATAGCGAGCGAGCTTCAAAAAGCGACTAAGCTTATCTGTAACGATAACACGTTGCTAAATGCACCTTCACGACAAAAATTTTTTGTTCGATCGTCCGGTCTATTATTAGCATACTCGGCTCTATTCTAAATTCTTAGGAGGGGTGATATGTCACAATTTATAGAACAAGCTCTCAACCTTGCCCCCTTTAGCTGGGCAGGACTCGCAGCATGCATGTTGTGTGGTTCTTTGATCGGAATCGAAAGGCAAACACGCGGTAAACCCGTCGGAATACGGACATCGATCCTTATCATTAGCGGTACTTACTTCTTCCTCACCATGGCGATTAGCCTATCCCCCAACACACTCGATCAAGCTCGTGTACTTGGTCAGATAATTACGGGGGTTGGATTCCTTGGTGCTGGGGTAATGATGACATTGGATGGAAAGATTCATGGCGTCACCTCAGCCGCGATTATCTGGGTACTCGCTGCATTAGGTATGATGATCGCACTTGGCCACCTTTCACAGTCGGTTATTATCACGCTAATGGCGCTAGTGATTCTGCTTGGTGTCGACAAAGTAGAAAACAGCTTCCAGAGCTTACGCCGTGGTGTTCATCAGAAGTGGATGAGAAAAGTCCGCGTGAAGAAGTAACACCTCGTCGGAAGACATTTGGCCTTAGCTGCATTTTGTTCTTAGCTACTGTTTCATCTTAAGGGTCTTTTTCCTTAAATAAAAAAGAGCCTAGCAAACGACTAGGCTCTAAACTGCAGTTCACAGATTAATGTACGTGAATAGACACTTGATTCTTACCTGCGGCCTTCGCCTTATAAAGCTGCTCATCTGATGAACGAATACTCTGGTTTTCCCACAAGTGTCCAATGCTGTCGAACTTGTACAGAGAGTAAAGCGCCGCTCCCCCGGAGACTGATATATTAATCTTGTCACCGGTCGCGCATCGATAACTTTGTAAACTAATGTCATTTTGAATTCGTTCAAAGATCGATGAAAGTAATTCGGATGATTCGCCCGTAATCGCGACAACAAACTCTTCACCACCAAATCTCGCCACGATATCTTTCTGCCTAACGCTGTTCAGCATTAACTGAGCAACATGGCAAATCACCTCATCTCCCACCTTATGACCATACTGGTCATTCACCACTTTGAAATCATCGATATCAAATACGCCAACACCAATAATTGGCTCCTCATTTTGGTTCAGCAACCGAGCTTCAAAACCACGCCGATTATATAAACCAGTCAATGGGTCGAGCATCGCTAAATTCTTCAATCGCTTGTGCTCTTGCTTGGTATAAAACCGCCACAACCATAGTGCTGAGATAAAGTACAAAGCTAACAAAATCAGTAATTGAACCCTCTCCAGTTCCAGCAAATGTAAGAAGTGCTCACTCTTTCCTTCTTCAATAGTCAGGTATAACTCAGTATTGACTCCATCGACATACAAAGGCCGTGAATAGGTAAAGTCCAACAGCCCATATTTGTTTACTCCTCTTGCGCTCGTCACCTTGTATCCATGTACGGGATTCGAGACGAGATTAGAGACGTAACCATCAACACCGAGTACTCCTTTAAACTCACCATCAACATAGATACCCTTGGTTAAGGTCACTACCTTCTTCCCTGTTAGGTAGTCATCGTATTGGCCGGTATACACCACTTGATCTTGACCCTGAGCTAAGCCAAAACGAATCGTATTAACCCAATAAGGGCGACTATTGACGACTGAATCAAAGGTGTCACCTTTAATGTAACGGGCGAAATCGGAAGGCGACGATATAATAAATTTATCTTTGGAGATAAAGTAAATCGCAGAGATGGTATCAATGGTATTCGCAAAGTAAGCCATGGTGGGTGCGATAAACATGCGCCTACCTGCTTCTAAATGAAGCTCCGACTTTAGATCGCACATCTCACTTGGGCCAGAGAACATAAAATCAAATCGAGGTGCAGCTTGCTCTTCACTAATGAAGTAACACGTATCACCTTCGACCTTTTGCTCATGTGAGAATACGTAGGTATCCCCATGCAGCGGATAAAGTGCGGTAATATTATATTCAAGCGCATTAATAATCTGTGTAAGCTCCGCTAAAGAGCGTGTCACGCCTTGGTTTTCAATTCCATACTGCTTTTCTGACTCTTCCGCTGAATCAACAAGTAACAAGCTAAAAACCACTAAAAAGCTGACGGTCAGACTTAAGAAAGCCTTTTTAAAATCGACGGTATGGGGATTAATCAAAGCATATAAGTCATCATTGAAAATTTAGCGCACATTGTACCCACAAGTGAGAACATCGCAACAAGAGTATAAAACAACATGCTTACAGTAACGTTTAAGGAGTGAGATAGCAGATGTAGAATAACGCCCAAACATAGAAGTAAAGGCGTTGATAGGTTCAATCATGGATAGCTTTAAGCCTTGGCAAGAACGTCGCTCACCAATATTAAAACCAGCGCAGCTACCGTCTTACTTAGCGAAATTCACAATTGGGAAGCACGGGAAAAAACCATTGTCAGCACAGTTGATCAGACCAATCTGTACTCCTTCAATTTTGTTGGTTTTGTTGAAGATACCAACCTGAACCGTAGACACCTCTGAAAGGTTCGCAGCGCCAACATCCACCATAGTGTTACCTTCGGAGTAGTTTACGAAACTCACGTTCGCGCCTTTTACATCATTAGTAATGTTAACAGCACCTAGGTTAACACCTGTTGTTTTACCTGTGTTCCAGTTAAAGAAACCTAGTGAAGCACCTGTCATTTCTTGGTTTACTTTTGATGCACCAAAAATACCAAGATTCACACCTGTCGTGGTTTGCGTCTCAGACATACCAACAACCGCAAGGTCGACACCTTTAAGGTCATTGACTTGCCCGTGAAGCAGAGCCAGACGTACACCGCCAACCGCATCTGAATCCGGAGCGTTGAAACCATTGATCGTTGAAAACATAACAGGCGAAGAAGCAAATGCTGCCGGTGCCATTACCGCTGCAGATACAGCAAGTACTGAAAGTAATTTTTTCATTGGGGAGTCTCCACTGACTTATTGTTGACTTGATTAATCTATATTTAATCAAGTATTTATTGTCCTTCACTCAACAGCTATCCATGTTAAATCAATGTCATAACTGTACCATTGAATATAAGACCCAAAATCATAAAGAGCAATATTGAGCAGAGGATATCATGAGAGGCAAGAGTAACCATCGGCAGTCAGGTTTCTATAACTAGACGATAAAGATTCCCTATCACGCTCGAGCCTCGCTGTCGGAGTGACGATTTCAAAGCATAAAAAAACGGAGACCGAAGTCTCCGTTTTCTAAAGCTTATGTATGACTTTCTCTGTTACGAGAAAGGGGGAATACATCATGCCGCCCAGGATTAGCTAAGCCTTTGTTTAAATAGAAAATTAAAACAAGACACAACAACTGTACCCCTTATTATACCCTAGAGTCTCTATAGACAGGTGCTAAACAACTAAAGTAATTTAATTCTAAGCTTAGTTATGCACATAAGATCAACACTCTCTCTTAATCACAACTTTAAACTCATTTTTATCTCTATTATCAATAAATTCAATATTGGGCCAATTTTTTATCGCCCTTTGAACACCGCTGCCAATACCACGATATGGAAGCACATATCTCGCAAATGAAGCAATGATTGGATTTCGACTGTTAGAATTACCATTAACAATATTATCAATAGTGAGGTTATTTGGTAGATGCCCAGGACTAATGATTTCTATACGATCTAAAAACACAAATAATTTCACTGGAGCTTTGGTGAAGTAGTCCCTATGGATCAATGCATTAGCAATTAACTCTTCAAACACAATTTTAGGTATTTCAGGTTCCCCTACAGAATTAAAACCTTGCCCAGCTTGCACATGACGGATATTGGTAAGTATAAAACTCATACATTCTTGATAAGTAACACCTAATTTGCCATGAATATCTCTACTATCATTGTACTCTTCGTCTGTGATATCCGTACCAGGGAAAGCGACTGCTTTTACAATGAATGCTGGTAATTTGAATTGAGGCTGCCGTGCCAACAACAACGTACCACATAGATTTAAATTATCTTCTTGCATCAAGTTCATCGACCCTAGCAGCTCGCTATGACTTCTTGATTGAGAAGACAAATCTTCACCAACAACATTTTGGAAAAAGTCTGAAAAATAGTCCATATCGATATCATCAATAGATGTGTTTTGAACTTTAAGTTCATCTGCATGGACGAGTGTTGCAGCTTGAAACATTCGTTGCATCTCTTCAATGGCTGTCACCGCTCGTTTATCGGAACCATTTTTCACCCAAATACGCCCATCGTTATCCGCACATGGACGAATACCCTTATCTATAGAAACAACGATTACCATACCATCAGGGTGCTCAACATTTTCTGTTATAAGGTTTATCGCAGGTTTAACATTATTTGTTGCCGCATCAGCTATTAGACGATTACTACTTTCCAAATCATCTACAGTTAGTCCATTTACGCTCTGATCATCAGCAACACCAACAATTAACTTACCGCCTTCTGTGTTACTAAATGCAATCAATTCTTTAGCTATATCTTTGGATCGAGATACTCGTTCTTTGAATTGATGCTTACTGTCTTCGCCTCGAGCAATCAACCCTATAAGTTCTATGACTTCCATACTTCATACACCTGCTTACGTTTATCAAAGGCTTCTTGACCACCTTCCATTATTGACACAATCTGTTGCTGAACTTGTTTATTATCAATACCACCTGAAAATAGTTCTGTCTTTTGAGCGTCATAACGACAGCAAACAACTTGCTCTGCATCCCCAAGTACCGGAATATTTGCATTATGAGTAGCAAAAATAAATTGCGTAGATGGCTTAAGTTTTGTGAGCATCTTAATTACATCGTCATATATTGTTTGGTTATCTAAATCATCTTCTGGTTGATCAATTATCACTACATCGTTATCTTGCTGACTTAGTACAAAAAGCATTAATGCAGAAGCTCTTTGACCAAGTGAATGCTGCTTTAAAGCTTTACCATGATATTCAATCACATATTGATTAGGGACTTGCCAAGTTAAGAGCTCTTCAATATTCTTTTGAAAGTATTCATTAAACACTTCGTAATTTGAGACCATCTTTCTTACATCATCCCATGCATTTCTCATTGAACAAAAATCACCGAACTTTTCGATAAGCCCCTGAAGAGTCGTACCACGTATACCACTCCCCCTATAAGCATCCTGCATCATATTTAACGTAGACGTTGAATTCGATTTATAGCTCGCCAATATTTTAAGTGGTGAGTCTTGTTGGTTAACACGAGCAATGCACTTTTCTATCTGATTGAACTCTTCGGTTCTTAATTGCTCAAGTTTACACAACTCATCTGTTAGATCACCTTTAAGCTGTTGATGCTTACTATCACTTAACTCCAATGCTTTTAACACCTTCCCCGCTTGATCAATCTGCGTTTTTATTTTTCTAAAATCTTCAATTTTTAGAGATTGGATTCCCTTTTCCCTAAGTTCGGCAGATAACTTACGCTCTATTTCTGCAAAAGCTTCTTTATTAGAATTTTTAGCCAACTTAAAGCTTTGAAGTTTACTATCTAAAGGCTCGATGAGCGTTGCTGACCCTGAAGCTATTTTATCCATTAATTTAAGTTGTTCTAAAATAGGCTGATACAGCTTACGGTACTCTTCAAAAAACGGGTTATTCTCTTTTGATTCATAACTGCTTAAAAGTAGTAGTATACTTTTTTGCTCTTCAATGAAATCTTGAAGTTCCATATAGAATTTTTTTGCATTACTTGTCGCATCCACAAGTTTACGTTCATCTCGATCAAACTCTATTTGCTTCTGAAGCTTTTCTTCAATACCGTTATCTTGGTAAATTTTTAAACTGAACTCTGCGTCCTGTTTTTTCTGAAACCATTCTTGCTTTGCTTGCTTATCTGTCGAGAGCTTCTTGATTTGTTTGATCACATCAATGACAGCTTGTTTCTTTGCCAAAATTTGCTGACGAATTGGTTCCAGTGAGTCACCTACCAATTTCTCAATCAAGTCTTTTTCAAACCCTTCGCCACTGCTCGATAAATCTTTTTGGCCAAAATAAATAGGGTTGTACAACACTGTTTCACGTATTGACACCCCAGGCTGCACAACACCGTTTACCATAACGTCTGGTGCTTTATTGTTAATTCTTTTAATTTGATAAGCTTGACCATGCCGATCTCTAGCATTGATACAAATAGCTCCACCGTTATTTAATAAATGATGAACTAAATCATTTTTATAATCCTTATCCATCGACTTAACACCTAACGGGATGTTTAGTGCATACCTAATAGCTTCTAGAACCGATGACTTACCGCTACCACGGATGCCAATTAACGTATTTAATTCAGAAGAAAAGGATACCGTTTGGCCACCAAGCGAGCCTTCCCCTTCAAAGTGAATACTATCAATATGTGAATGAGCAACTTCGACTACCTGACTATTTACTCTGTACCTATGATTGATTAAAGCAAACTTAACCGCATCAAACGAAAAGTCCCCAACTTTCAAGTAGCTTATTTTTCCCTTACCAATTTGCTCAATACTCTTAGGGTCACTGCCTTCAACTTCTGCCACAAAATAGCCATTCATAACAGAAATTAGCTTATCTTTCTTATCACGAGTGGCGACTTTTTGAAAACCAAGAACACGCTTTCTAAATGCCTCACTAGCAAAAAGATCACCTATTGGTCCGGGCTTTAACGCCCCCCACAAACCATTATCTGCTTCTACATGGGCGAAAACTAAAAAATAGTCTCTTTCAAACTTGTCGAGTTCCCGAACTGTTTCTTTTAAGTCATGATTAGACCTAGCATTCTCTTGCTCAAAATTAGCTTGCCCTGCAAAGGTGACGTTTAGAAAGCTCTGAATATAGTTTTCATTTTCTTTATTGATGACCCATTCATCGGAAAAAATCACTAAAGTATGAACTCCGGCTTGCCCATCCTTGACCGATAACTCGACCCCAGGAAGTAAACCGACCCCCTTCTTGCGCGCTTTTTTACGCATTTGCTTAAATTCATCGAGTTCAAATTTATTGTGGTTACTAATTACACCAAGGCCTATACCCGCTTTTTCGAGCCCAGCAACATAACTATTGATATAATCATTCTCACTCCCCGAATACTTAAATTCTTTATCCGCACGGGTGTGCAAGTGAAAGTCAGCTCGAATCCACTCACTGCCATGACTAAATCGCGAATGTACATTGCTCATTAATAATGCTCCTCAATATAACTATACGTCTTGGCGAACAACTCTTTGCCTTTACTTAAAGCAAACTGCGCCAATTTCAGTAGCAACGCCTTCTGAATATCTCTTGACCCACTGTTCGTGGTTTGCCAGCTTTATAAAGCGTTTGGCTTTTACAATCTTCTCTACCTGCTCAACTACATCACCAATTAGCTTTGCCGTGCTCTCAAGTCACGTTTGCCAAGAACAGTTTAATTACTATTTACTCTTTTCTATCCAAGCTTCTAAATATTTTCGTTTAAAACGCCATGGGCCACCAATCTTGAAGCCCGGAAGCCTTCCTTCACTGGCGAGGCGATATGCAGTTTTATAGACACCTTCAGATAAGTAGCCACACCTTTAATTATTAGTGTTTGATCAACCATCGGGTTGTACTCTCACTAAAATCTTTTCAATACTGAGCAGAGAGAATACGGGAGAATTGAAGAATCAACAATGCTCAAAACCAAACTTTCAGCACTCCGGTTTCATATATGATTGTTTTTATTTTAGTCGAAATTACTCACCATTCAGCATCATGCCCCTCAGCCCCTGCCATCCACTCGAATCCAAATTTTTTCAAATATATTTCATCACTATGCATAACCTCATGAGTCGAAAAGGAGCCGATTATGCATAGGGATATCTTACCCACAACTTCATTCAACAGGACTGCTTTGCCTATATCTCAGGCTCTTCTGGATACATTAAACAACGTTCTAAACAAACACACAGGACTCGTAGATGATCATCACATCATCCATTTCAGCAATAAGCACTACTCCGCTGAACATGGAGGCTATCACCCTGTTGAGATTGCACTAGCGAAAGACGTTAACAACATCTATTCAATCCTTTGCATCACAGATTTTAGCTTCAATGGATACCCTTACCCGACACTTGAGCGAGATATTGAGTTCGATTTCACTCATTCCACGGTCTTCACTCGATACTCCGGTTTAAAGAGTATCAGCGCACCCAACACCCACAAGCTATACACACTTTGGGAATCCAAGTTTATTGCTAACTTAGCCAAGGGAGCCTACAACCCAATCGAACTGCGTGGCCCCTAATACATGAACGCTATTGATAACCACCACTTTACCGATCCCCCTGTTTCTAGCTATCACCATGATTTTACTATATTACTCTTTCACAGGAGCCCCCCTTTATGTCCTATGACATTGTCTATGAACAACTGGCACTGCGTATACCAAAAGAAGACGTTGTTCAGCAAGCCTGTACCTTCTTCAGAGAACGCCTCAACCACACAGACCCCCAAAGCACCAACGAACTCAAACAAGCTCTGTATGAACGTTATAGGCTTAGGTTGCGTGAAGACGTTCTACTCATGCTCCACATGCTCATTGGCTCTAGTAATCTCTTTGACACGGAGACAAACAAACGAGCACGTAGCTGGCAGTTCTGTGGTGTAAACACCTTCAACCAACTACTCGTGAAATACGGTTGTGACTGGTCAGCAGCCGCTGAATCAGGTGAAGTCAAACTCAATGGTCGCGATACCAAAGCAGAAGATTGGATACGAGCATTACGTAACACTTTGAACCTCGCTAAAGACTATGGAGTGATGCCGTATTGCCACACCCTAGAGGTATGGCTTAAAGCGCCATTAGATAAATCCAAACAAACCCAACTAGGTGAGTTAAAAACGCAGCTAAGTGATTTAGATGTAACTTGGAAAGAACGGCAACGATTTGATGACGATGGTTTTGATGTCGCAATCAAACCCAAATCTGCTTTTGAGATGTGGCTATTTCAGCAGCTCATCAATAGCTACCAAGGCAAGTGCTGGATAAATAGCTCAGAGCCGCCCTATCACGCTGTAAATAAACACTCCATCTAATACTCTTAGCCCCGTTAACACCACAGCTTAACAATCCAAAAACACGTTTACCCACCACTCTAGAGGCCACCTTGTTATCAAGGTGGTCTTTTTTATTTATTCGTAGAAAGGAACCCACTATGCAAACAACACAACAAGATAGCCCAAACAGCTCACCCATAGACCAACATGATTCTTTACTCACATCAGAGGCAAAAAAAATTAAACCGATCACGGTACTTGTCCAATGGTCTGAGTCTCGCGAGTTCACTGAAGAGACACTCTATGACTTTAATGAATTCGAAAAGAAAGCTCTGGAGGTTGCTAAACGCAATCCATTAGGCGGGTACGATAAGACAAAAGTAACCGTGACCTTCGATAATGAACATCAGCACGAATGTCGCTTAGATTTAGGGTGTGGTGGTAATGACCAAGGCTTTGCTGAGCATTGCTTAAGCATGGCTCGTTATTACCGCCAGCATAAAGGGGATGTCGATAAACCTTGGCTTTATGACAAACACCACCAGCAGTTAATCGAACTCATTAACACTTATGAGTTGGACCACTCATTCGTAGACCTAGGGCGTATGCAGGTTAAACAGGTTGATCTGCTCCAGTCAGACTGGACACTTAGCTAAGCGACATTTCGCTTTTCAAA
>NZ_JBGONU010000059.1:0-24314 GCF_041439295.1 Vibrio sp. 1F253
GGGCACTTGTTGGAAGCTCAGGTATCATCAAGGTACGCAATGTAAACCTTTCAAACTCAGTTAGTAGTGATTATCCGAAATCTAACTATCTACTGAAGTTTGTCATTACGGGGGAGCTTAAAGTTTGTAACACGCCTCTGCCCCATTTTTAGTTTCGCCAAAAAGCCTACGTTCTCGGTCGGGTGGGTTTTGACCACATATAACTAATCTGACACCCAAAACTCACAAAGTCCGAAAAGTGGCCGTCATAGTGTTGTTCTTAGCTCAAATGAATTTGCTGATTTTTGCCCTGAAAATCGCACTGAAAGCGTTCCAAATATCCGCTTAGAGCGTTTTAGGCGGTCTGAGGGTTGTTTGGGATAGCAAAATCGCACATTTGTCATAATAGGAATAATGAACACTGAATTTAGAATTTGATTTAAATATTATGTCGAAATTACGAATCCGTCTTAAACGTTGTTAGCCGTATTTTCACGGTGATTAATCCAAAACATATTTTTGACTTAAAGCAAACTTACTAATTTCTTCAGAATATTCCTGCAAAAATTTATTCTTATCGATCTGAGGCTCGGCAATATGTGGTGGTACTTGATCCATAAATGAGAAATGATCGCCACCTTCAATAACTCTCATTTCCACCATTTGCGGATTAGGAATGGTTTGAGCCAACCATTCCGTTTGGGCGCTCGGTGTAATCTCATCTTCTGAGCCAACCCACGCAAAAATGGGAATATTAACTGTGTCAAGCGAACCTGGAGCATAAAAAAACTTAGTTGGCGCAGCCAAAATTACCAAAGACACGAGTCTGTTGTCCGGTAAAATATCAACTATTTCTCTTGATCTCGTTTGCATCTCTGCGCCAGCTAAAGCGATAAGTGTAGCAGCACCAATCGAGTGCCCTATTCCTATCACTTTTGAATTAGGTTGTGTACATGCTTTTAGAGAGAGGGACAGTCGTCTTGCTCTAAGAGATAATTCAATTTTATTAGGAAAATGATTTGTAAGCATCTCAAAACATGGAGCAATTATTGTACACCCTGATTTTTTTAGTGTATCCAAAAGAGTTGAATATCGTTCAGGCATTCCACCTGCGCCGACAGAAAACAGTATAACTGGACTGTTTTGTTCACCAGACTCGTGTACCAAAACTTTAAATGGTTCACCGCCATCTTGTATTATCTTGGTTTGCATAAAATTTCTCCTAGGCTTTGCTATTGTGGATACACTTAGCTCTTTATATTCGGCGATGAGCCGTTCTTTCGTTTTGAGCTATTTTGGGACAGTCAACATGAATTTAAGGGCTTAAAAGACGGTTTAGTCTATTTAGATGGTAATATGACTCTTCCTTAATTGAGTGTAGATTTTACGTAACGCTCGTTGTGCGTAGGTGGTTGATTTACCATAATTGCATTTACTATTTAATTGGTAGGTAGATCTCTGTTAACAACCCACACTCATTAACTTCATGAGCAAAGTTTAAGTAACGGAAGAAACAAGGGGAGTCTCTTAATTCTTCGCCACTATCTGGCAGCCATTTATGGTACAAGTGATACATGGTGTTACTAATACTATCATGGCTTCCTTCATGGACAGCCATGGCGCATCTGCCACTTGGTATTGTTCCAGATTTTATTCCATAGGCGTTTGCTAGAACCTCTCCTCCGTGCAAGCCACAGATATCAAACTGAAACTCATCATCAGGCGTATCGTTTGGGTCAGAGTGAGGAATACCAAATGTTTCGCTGGTATTTATTGGAGATAAACCTGTTGATTTTCGCCAATTTATGAACTTGGCTACTGTCTCGTATACCAGTCTTGGGCTACCTTTATGTTCAATTAATGCAACTTCTCTTTTTTCGAAGTCTACGACTTGAACGTCCTTTACACTTTCTCCTGTTATCGGTGGATGATATTCATACTTTGAGTGCCAAGTACGCCACTCAGGCTGATTTCTAAATTGGGAAGGTGATTGTCCAAATATCCTAGAAAAAGCACGGCTAAAGGCTTCTAGGCTTGTGAAGCGAGCTTCAAAGGCAATATCAGTAACACTGTACTCTGACTCGAATGCTAACCTGAAAGAAGCGCGTTTCATTCGTGCCAACAACACATATTGCATAGCGCTAATCCCCATAAACGCTTTAAAGATACGATGAAAGTGGTACTTTGAACTGGCAGCTACAGAACTTAGCTGCTCAAGTGAGAACTCGCCATCTAGGTTACCATCTATAAAATCGCACACTTTTTTTATTTGTCGTTCATGATGTTTAATCACGCTCACTGCTTTTTATACTCCAACTTAAAAATCTTAGAAATGATAATACCCAAGAAGATTTTATTATGCCTGATTGAAATTGCTAGATGACGGGTAGTAGACAGTTTATGGAGGGCTAATACTTATGCTTAATTGCCATATCAACAAGCAATAACGTCATCTTAACTGCGTAGCACTCAGTACTTACTTCTGTTTGTTTTCGTTGACGGTTAGCACCTCAGCAAAGAGTGTAATACAGCATTTTGCAGTACTAAAACTTATCCGTAGTTTTCTAATTTAAGTGGCTACTCTAACAAGGTTTTGTCCAAAATCTTTTCAGGCGGCACTTTAGCCGCCTGAAATACCCAAAAAAGAATAACGCTTCGAAGTAGGTGTTTAGATAATCAACTAATTTTGATATACAAAAAGTATGAGCACTAAAAGAAAAGAACAGCCTCGCCTTCAATACGCAATGATGTGTCCAAAAGTTCGCGTGCCTACCTATAACCTGCATAATCAATACTGAACGCTAAGCCACCTTAAAGAATAATCATCCCATCTTGATAAGTCAGTGCTGGCGAAACATCTTGCCCGAGTAACACAGGGCCATCAAGGTCGACTATTTTAGATTGAACCGCAATAGGCAGCGCTGCCCGCATCGCCAATGAGGTGCCAAGCATACAGCCAGACATCAGAGTAAAACCGAGCCTTTGAGCTTCTTCAGCAAGTACCAATGCTTCGGTCAAACCGCCCGTTTTATCGAGCTTGATGTTGACCATTTCATACTTGCCTAACAAAGATGAAAGTTGCGAAGTGGTATGACAGCTTTCATCCGCACACAGTGGGATCGGGTGATTGATATGTGCCAGTGAGGCATCATGCTGCTGTGGAAGAGGTTGTTCGATCATCGCGATATCAAACTCAGTCAGTTGATTAAACAACTCTTCGAGATTCAGCCCCGTCCACGCTTCATTGGCATCCAGTACAATCTGAACATCGGGTGCCACTTCTCGTACCGCGCGAACACGCTCTATCACTTGCTCTCCATCAAGCTTCACTTTTAAGAGTTTCGCTCCATTTGCGACATAGTCTCGAGCCTGAGTCGCCATCGCTTCTGGTGAGCCAATAGAGACTGTCATTGCAGTAACGATTTGATTGGGCAACTCAAACAAGCTATTTGGAAACACCTGTTCTTTCTGCTTAGCTTCGAAATCCCAAAGCGCACAATCGACCGCATTTCGCGCTGCCCCTCCGGTCAATAAAGACTGAAGATGATCTCTTAGCTCTGCGGGATCGGTAACGCCTCGCTCAAACATACCTTCAAGGGCACTAGACGCTTGTTGGATTTGCGCTAACACAGACTCCGATGACTCGCCGTATCGTGGGTAAGGCGTGCATTCGCCCTGAGCTTGTTTGCCATCATGTTCAATGTAAACACGAACAACGTGACACTCAGTTCGGCTGCCTCGAGAGATGCGAAAAGGCGTTTGCATCGCGATAGTAATGGGTTCTGCTGTAATCTTCATAATTTCACTCGATTGATGTTCGCTTTAACAAATGGAAACGTAGAAATGATGAAATCGTTAAAGTGAATGTCGCAAATGATCAGTAATGTGTTGTACACCAAAACGAACCGGGTCCGTCACGGGTACTTGATAAAGTGTGGTCCATTCTTGGCATAATGTCTCAGCGTCTTCAATGCTGATTGCCGACGTGTTCAAGCAGATGCCAACCAATTTTACATCTGGATTCGTCAATCGCGCGGCTTGCAAGTTAGCTTCGATCGTCTGTTCAATCGTTGGTAATTGCGCATGAGGAAGGTTACGAATATGTGGTCGCCCGACTTCGTGACACAACACCAAAGCATCAGCTTGTGCGCCATGCAATAACCCTAAACTCACGCCTGCAAAAGATGGATTGAACAACGAACCTTGGCCTTCAATGATGTCCCAATCGTGGTCAGTAAAATCGGGGCTAATCGCTTCAACCGCACCGGAAATGAAATCCGCGACCACAGCATCAATCGAAATCCCGCTACCTTCAATCAAGATACCCGTCTGCCCTGTCGCTTTAAACTGAGCTGACGTTCCCGCTTGTTTAAGCGATTTTTCAATCGCCAACGCCGAGAACATTTTGCCGACTGAGCAATCTGTTCCGACTGTGAGAAGGCGTTTACCTTGTCGTGGTTTGCCGTTACCAACCTTTAGATCACCATCAAAGTGGCGTACATCATGAAGCTTAGTCAATCCGTGTTGCTGCATGTCAGCAAGCGGTGAAAATTCACTCAGTCGTTGGTGCATGCCAGATGCAATCTCAAATCCCATTTCTGCAGCTTCCATTATGGTTGGCTGCCAAGAGTCAGGAATAACACCACCTGGGTTTGCTGTGCCAATCACTAGCGTTTTCGCGCCCTGTGCTTGCGCCTCTTGCAAGGTCATGTCCGTTAAGCCAAGAGAAACCGTATCGCCTGTTAAGCGCAGTTGGCCTAGGCAGATTTCTGGTCGCCATTGATGAATACCACGGGCTGTTTTTGCGGCAAGTGGGTCGGTAACATCCCCAAGAAAAAGAAGGTAAGGTTGAGCGATAGACATGAGTATTCCTAATTAATAAGTCCTTGTATGGGGTTACTTTAATTAGGAACTTAGAAACTGCCGAATACCAATTTATGGCGAGCCTATAACCTTAAGTTATAGGTTGAGTATGGCTCTTCAATGAAGCGATAAATTGCTTAACGGAAATCGACTGAGGGGTGTGCTCTGCACAAAGCATCGATACCGAGAATTGGATGTCTGGTTGAAGTGGTAACACACAGACCGCATCGTCATTTTGATACTGCTCTGCCGTCCACGGATCCACAATCGCAAACCCCGCTTGATGCTTCACCAGTTCCGCCGCCGCGCTATATCCACGCACAGATATCGGATGGTGATAATGCTCATCTCGCGCAATAAGGCTTTGATGTAACAGGAGGCCTAATGGATCGCGGCTATCAAGCCCGATGATTGGTAAGGGATAATTGATCAGGTCATCAAGGGTTAATTCCGTCGGTAACTGTTCAACGGTGTGAGATGGAACCAGAACCTTGAGAGATTCAGTTAAGAGTGTTTCACTTAATATGGCAGGCGGTGTTTCGTCCCCAAATGCGATAGCAATATCAAGCTCATGCTTTAACAGCCCAGCACAAAGTTCATCACGGTTTGCAGTCAGCAACTCAAAAGAGAGCTCTTGTTCGCGAGACATTTGGGCTATTACCGGAGTCAGCAATTTAGTCGCCAGGATCGGTGGCGCACCAATGCGTAAATGCTGATGTCCTTGCTTCACTTTGTTGGTCAGAGATCGAAATTGACCCAGCTGTTGATAGACCTTTCCCGCTTCTGGTAGCAAGGTTCTCGCTTCAACCGTAGGCACCAACCGACCTTTCACTCGCTCAAACAATCCAAAACCAAGTTGTTGCTCTGTGTGTGCCAGAATACGAGTCACATTAGGTTGTGACACATGCAGATTACGCGCAGCCCCAGATACGGTTCCGGTTTGCATGATGGCGTAAAAGACTTCCAACTGTCTTAGGTTCACATTGATGTCCTTATGGTTCGCGAAACAAATCTAGGGGTTGGCTTTTCTTGTATTAGCTAAGCTGTTTATCGGTTTAGCTGTTTAATTATCTGTCTATTTATCTACTTGGCTATTTGGCTATTTGGCTATTTGGCTATTTGCGTGAGTTTATTTTAGTAACTCAGCTATCGTAGGTTGAAGCACCTCAGCCCAAGCTTGGTAAGCCTTCGCATTCAAGTGTAAGTCATCACACGAGTACTCATTCGACAAAAGCTTATTCGGTGACAATACTGAATTCACATCTAAGAACGCAATGCCTTGCAGAGAACAGTACTCGCTTATCTTGCTATTGAGTAGTTCAACCGACGAATTCAAACCTTGCAGTTTAGAGCCAACATAAAGCGTTGATTGCGCCAAGATTCGAATATCGTTTTCTTGCCACACCTCAAGCATATCAATGTAATTCTGGTAGATATGTTCGACATCATAACCCTGAGCCAAATCGTTTATCCCAGCCATAAAGCACACCAGCTTTGGCTTCACATTCAACGTGGTATCAATACGGCGCAACATGCCAGTTGTGGTGTCACCCGCTAAGCCACGGTTGACCATCGAAACATCGCGAAAGATATCCGCCCAAGGTGCCCATTCGGTGATCGAATCACCAAACATCACTAGGTCTGCATTTGGGGAAAAATGGCGGTGATTGTCCGATGTCATGATGTAACGACTCATACTGTGGCCTCGTTGCTGAATCTCAGACTGAAGAGCAACCGCTTTGAGAATATCACTGTCCGGTGTAGTGCTATCAAATTGAGCCAGCAACCCTTCGATGTGAGGCTTAAAAGGGCTAAGACGAGTGCTCAGTTGGTGGTGTTCTTTAAGGGAAGATAACCTCTCTAGTAATGCATACAGAGAGCGGTTTTGACCAACTTCTTGGAATAACTGATAGAGATCGAGGACAGGGTGTTGCTGCAGCGCGGCAAGTAATTGCTTGTCTTCCATGGTGTTATCTAACCCTTCAATTATCTAATGATGAACCCAAGATAATATCCGATTGCTTACGGGATAGATAACATTAGAAACAGAGAATGACTTAATCTCTACAAGGCTGGTTACATACCGCATAAAAATATCTTCCTGTACAAATCTCGTTCCGACTCAAAAATCAGCACTTCATCATAATATGTATAAGAAATTAGCCACATATTGTGACCTCAGTCTCTCAGCCTACCGTCTACTCCTATTGCCACTATTTAACGGAGGATTTATAGAATATCAGGATGGTGAATAATAGGTTAAATCATAATAATAAGGACCTTTACGTGAAACTTTCTCTATCCAATACCGCGTTGGCCGTTACCGCCATCCTACTTGCAGGTTGCCAATCTGCACCTGAATCAGTTCAAGAACCAACAGCATACCAATGCCAAACGAATACGAATGCCGACGTGAATGACTTGAGGATCTATCAAGTAATGGTCGAAAGCTTTGTCAGTGGTGATGACTCAATTGGTCATGGGACAGGCTACGGAACCAGTCACCATAACGGAGACATCCAAGGTATTATCGACTCACTTGATTACATTGAATCTCTTGGCATGAACGGCATTTGGCTAACCCCAATCTTTAATTCAGAGCCTATCGAAAAACAAGACCATTGGACCGATAGACTGGATGCAACCGGTTATTTTGCCACCGATTATTTCAATATCGATCCGAGATTCGGCACGATGGAAGAAGCTAAAACCTTAGTTGAAGAAGCGCATGCTCGTGGGCTTTATGTCTTCTTTGATGGCGTATTTGGCCACCACAAAAAAAACGTAGTGCCGTCACCAACAGGTAAGCTGCCCCAAGGAGAGGATAATCCAGTCTCATACCCTGAGAGCCTAGCCTTCTATCAAGAAGTTGCCGAGTATTGGATCAAAGAACTCAAAATTGATGGTTGGCGCTTAGATCAAGCTTATCAAGTGCCAAAAGAAGCTTGGAGTCAAATCAGAGAAACGGTAGACACCGCTTCTTCTCAAGTCGAATACGTAAACAGCGAAGGTAAAACCGTGAACCCTCTGGGTTATATGGTCGCGGAAATTTGGGCAGGTGAGAACCGCATTATTGAAACAGGCTACGGTTCAAATGAAGCACCAGCCTTATGTTCTGCGTTTGATTTCCCGATGCGCTACCGCCTGACAGAAACCTTTGCTGTAAACGAAGCTGGCGTGGGGAACAAAGGTGGAGAGTGGCTTGCAGAAGGCATGTCTTTACATTCGTTATACCCAGACCACGCAAAGCCAAATTTAATGATCGGTAACCATGACCTTGTGCGCTTTGGTGACTTATTACAGCGCGGTGATATCGCTTCTCCGCAAGACAAAGAGTATTGGCAGCGCTATAAAGCGGCATTTTCATTCCAAGCAGCTTATACCGGCCCAATAACCACCTACTATGGGGACGAAATAGGCGATCAACTAGAAGGTTTTGCAGACAAAGTATGGACTGATGACTGTGCTATTAATGGTCTGTGTGATGATCACGTAGCCCGTACTAGCGGTAAAGTAGAAGGTGTCACGGCCCAACTCAATGCGCACGAAAAAGACTTAAAGCAATACGTGACAAACTTGATGAAACTGAGAGAAACGCACCCCGCTCTATCACAGGGTAAACGTACAAACCTGATGGCCAATGAGGTCGCCTATGTCGATCACAAAGCCTATGAAGGCGATGCTGTTGTCTACGCAGTGAACGTTACCAACAAAGAACAAACCATAAAACTAACCAAAGAAAAAGCAGGCTCCATAGCTGATCTGAAGGATATTGAATCCAAGCAATCGATCTCAGCTATTGATGGTCACTACTCTATCGTTCTAAGCCCATTTGAAGCTCGTTTCTTGTCGATAACACAGCCAAGTGAAAAAGGGCCAATTGCGGCGATACTAGCGACAGGAAATGAAGTTGGACAAGGCTTCATGGCTCAATGTGACAATCCAACAATAAAAGCTGAAGGCCCTATTTCGAGCCCGCTTTATGTGGTTGGCAATTTTGCTGATTCAGGTTGGAAACACGTGGGTCAACGAGAGTTTGAATATAAAGGTGACAACACTTACCAAGTCGTCACCACTGAAAAACCGGGCAGTTATCGCATGCAATATGCATCCAAGGCTTGGTCACCTCAGTTCACAGCGGATGGGCTTAACCTAAAGTTAGGACAGCTTAACTCGTTAATTAAAGGTGGTTACGGTCAAGATACCGCTATCACTATTCGTAATGCTGGGCAGTATGTATGGAGCTTACAATTCGATGATGCGGGGCAACCACTGCAAATTATGGCTTCCAAATGTGATGAATAGCCAAACCTAAGATCCGAGAATAACCAAGTAAAAACCCCTTATTTCTACGAATAAGGGGTTTTCTTTAATCTGCATTGGATATTAAGAGACCAGACACGATTAGAACGATATCTACCCCTGCTTCACTTGCAGGTGATTACGGTTATCGCGGCTTTTCTTGATCAGCTCGTTGCTCTCGTCCATTTCATCTGACTTAGCAAGGCGATCATAAAGTAGCACATTCACTGTTGCTGCTAGATTCATGCAACCAACAGTTGGTACATAAACAACATGGTCAGCTCGGTCAGCGACATCTTGAGAAATAGAACCATCTTCAGGGCCAAAGATATAGATAGCGTTCTCTGGGTGTTTAAAACGTGGCAGTGGTGTTGCACCTTCAGCCAACTCCACACATACGATCTTAGTTTCTGAATTAAGGCTATCTAAAAACGACTCGACACCAGTAAGCGGGATAGTGCGCGTTGCACTCTTAGTATCGGTGTGAAATTTTGCAGCCTTATCGTAGCGTTGCCCTGTGTATTTAACTTCGTCGACTTGGTAGCAACCCGCCGCACGCATAACCGCGCCAACGTTTGTCGGGCTCTTTGGGTTAGTTAAACCAATAGTCACATGGCTTTTGTTCATGAATCTTTCTCACTTAACGAATAGACATAGCAGGGTGCTACAAAGCGTCGCATTCTACCAAAGCAGCGCCAAATTCAAAAGCATCGAAACGAGCGGCTGTTTTTACAGCTAAGCACTTAGTTGCACCACCTATCACTTCAAAACCTAACCGCCATCATATTTATCAAACAAAAAGGTTTTAGGATAACAATTCAACAACAAGTCCGTTTACATTTCGAAACCACATTAATAATGTGTTGAAAATTGCCTGAGACAATCACATAGGAAGTGCTAATGACCCTCACCATCAAAAACCGCCTTTATATTCTCTCTTTTGTCCCTTTGCTACTAATGGCAATTGGGATGATGAGCGTGACGTATATGAAGAGCACTGAGCTAACCGCACAACAAGTAGAATCGACGCGTAGCAATATGATGGCGATGAAAGAAAAGGAACTCAAAGCGTACCTGCAAATGGCTCAGTCTTCGATAACTCCTTTCTTAGAAAAAGGTGCCACACTTGAAGAAGCATTACCCACATTAAAAACTCTAGAGTATGGTGAATCTGGTTATATTTTTGGCTACAGCTCTAAGGGTGTAAGAATCGTCATCGGACAAGGTACCGATGGCATTGGTAAAAATTACTACGACCTTCAAGACAAACAAGGCAATTACCTAATCCAAGACCTGATTAAGAACTCAAAAATTGGGGAGTTCACCACTTACTACTTTCCCAAGCCAGGTCAGTCTATTGCGTTACCAAAACTCAGCTACTCAATCTTTATTCCACAATGGGATTTAATGCTTGGAACTGGGTTTTATACTGACGATATTGACGCCGTGATCAGTGAAATGAAAGAGAGCTCGAATGCTGCGCTACAAAGCTCACTGACTGCCATTGCTATTTTCTGTGGCTTGATTGCCTTAGTGGTAGCGGTTTTCGCTGTTGCAGTGAACCGTACAATCATGCAACCACTCGAGCAATTTGACCGTTCAATCAGTGCCTTTGCAAGTGGTGAGGCCGACCTAACGGCTCGAATGGAAACATTCAAAGCGCCTGAGTTCGCTAAACTTAGTGAGAATTTTAATGCCTTTGTTGCTAGCCTACAGGCCATCATTCGTAGCGTGAGCGATGTGGGTCAGCAAGTTGTATCAGAAACGAGCAGCATGTCTTCTCGCGCAGCTCAGGTCGACGAGATAGCGACAGGTCAACGTGAAGAGACAGAACAAGTAGCAACGGCGATGACCGAGATGACGACAACTGCGCAAGAGATCTCAAGCAACGCAAGCCAAGCCGCTGACTCAGCTAAACTTGCAGAGAACAATGCAAAAGAAGCTCAGCAAATTGTCAACGCTGCTGCTGGGTCCGTAGCAGACCTTGCAAGTGAAGTATCAGAAGCAAACACTGTGGTATCTCGCCTTGAAGGAGATGTACAGAACATTTCATCTTCACTGACTGTCATTCAAGACATCGCGGAACAGACCAACCTATTAGCACTAAATGCCGCGATTGAAGCCGCGCGAGCTGGTGATCAAGGCCGAGGTTTTGCGGTAGTTGCGGATGAAGTTCGTAAGCTTGCAAGCCGCACACAAGAGAGCACGGGCGACATTCACAAAATGATCCAACAGCTAAAATCCGCTTCAGATGCCGCGGTGAAAGCAATGGATTCGAGCCAAAGCAGAAGTGCTCAAACGGTAGAAGAAGCAAATGCAGCAGCTGCAGCACTTGCTAAAATTCAAGATTCGATTGATACCATCATGGACATGAACTCACTAATTGCGACGGCGACTGAACAACAGAATATTGTTGGCCAAGAGATATCTCAACGCATTGTTGTGATTTCAGACCAAAGTTCTCAATCGGCATCGCTAGCAAACCAAAACCGTACAGGTAGCCAAAACCTAAACAGCCGAGCAAACGAGTTGTACCACTTGGTTGATCGCTTCACGGTTTAATGCTTAATGCTTAATGCTTAATGCTTAATGCTCAATGCTTAGCAAGTAAAAGCTATAGAACATCAATAAAAATGGGCTTCAGAATCTTTGTTCTGAAGCCCATTTTCTTGTCCATAGTGTCTTGCCAGATAGAACTAGTCTAATTGCTCAGACAAGAAGTCGACTAACAAGCGAACCTTTGAAGACAAATTACGGTTCTGTGGGTAAAGCGCCCAAATCCCCTCTTTATCGTCTCGGTAATCAGATAACACCTCAACCAATTCGCCAGACTCAAGATCTTCACTCACGTAATATTCTGGTAGCTGCACCAAGCCAATACTCTGTTTCGCTGCGTCTTGTAAGGCTAAGCCACTGTTACATTTAATGCGTCCATTGACCCGAACTGAGCGAGGTCGCCCATTTTCTTTAAAACGCCAATGCTCAAAGCCCCCGACTAAACATTGATGATTACTCAACTCAGAGAGCGTATGCGGTTCACCGTAACGTTCAATATATTCAGGGCTGGCGCACACGTAGAGTTGGCGTTGAGACAGCTTCTTTGCCACAAGACTCGAATCTTCTAAGCGACCAAGACGAATAGCGACATCGACACCCGAATCAATAAGGTCGAGCTTTTGATTGGTCAACATCAGCTCAAGTTCGACTTGTGGGTGGAGCTTTAAGAACTGATGAAGTATTGGGGCGAGTTGACGCTCACCATAAGTCACAGGTGCCGTTACTTTCAGCAAACCTTTCGGCGTGGATTGCATCTGCGTGACGGCTAACTCAGCAATTTCTAAACCTTCGACCAACAACTTACACTGCTGATAATAGAGTTGCCCAGCCTCTGTTAGAGAAACCTTACGAGTCGTTCGATTGAGTAGTTTTACTGCGAGGCGTTCCTCGAGATTTGCCACTCTACGACTGATTTGAGCCACTGACGTAGCGAGTTTCTGTGCGGCACCAGTAAAGCTTTCGCGCTCTGCCACTGCAACAAACTCACTTACCCCTTCCCAATTGGCCATGCCTCTACCCTATTTTGAACTATGGTTACCCATACAGTGTATTGAAGATATAGATCAGTGTCACCTAGCTTAATATACGCCGTGCACATACAAAGGCCTTCATTGAAGCTAATATCGCATTCCCCACAAGGCTCCTATCGACCTAATCTACAAAGTTCGAACCGACCTTGTATTACAAATACTGTTATCAAAAAATACTCGCACCAAAAAAGAAAGCCCGCATTCATTGAGTACGGGCCTTATTATTGTCTATTACAGATGCGTGAGGGTTAAAACTAGAAACGATTAGCCACTCACTTTTGCCTGTTCAGTCTCAAAGATTACACTTCAAACTGAGAAACTAGGCTATCAAGTGCTTCACACTGTTCTGCTAGTGAGATGCATGCGTTCTCTGCATTGTTTGCCATCTCAACCATTTTCATGGTGCTTTCCGCGATACGTTGAACATTCTGGTTCACTTCTTCAGACACCTGAAACTGCTGAGAAGCCGCTGTTGCGATTTGCGTATTCATCTCATTCATCTTGCCGATTGAGTTACGAATCTCGCTCAATGATGAAGCTGCAGTGCACGCTTGAACAATGGTTTTCTCGCCACTTGCCTTGCTTTCTGTCATCACGCCAACGGCATGTTTGGCGCCAACTTCTAAGCGTTCAATCATTGATTGGATTTCACCCGTACTGTCTTGAGTTTTGCTCGCAAGCGCACGGACTTCATCAGCAACTACCGCAAAACCACGACCTTGTTCACCAGCACGCGCTGCTTCAATCGCCGCATTTAATGCCAATAGATTGGTTTGCTCTGCAATGCCTTTGATCACGCCAAGAATAGAAGCAATGTTCTTCACATCAGTATCCAATTCCTGAACCACACCACCTGCATTCTCGATATCTTGCGCAAGGCGTTCAATTGAAGTTACGGTTAAGCCCAAAGTGCTGTCTGCTGATTCCACTTCATTGTTCGCAACGTTACTTGCGGTTGCCGCATCTAACGCGTTACCACTTACCGTTTCACTGGTCGCTTGCATTTCATGAACGGCAGCCGCGACTACTTCACTTTCTTTCTGTTGATTCGAAGAAAATTCAGCCACATTCTGCGTTATTGATTTGATGTTTTCCATCTCTGCACGTACGGCATTTGATGTCAGAATCACTTGTTCAACAGTGGTATGTATCTTACTAACAAACTTGTTAAACGCTGAACTTAAGCGAGCAATCTCATCAGAACCTTCAACTTTCATTCGCTGAGCCAAGTTACCGTCACCCGATGCGATTTCATTCATCGCTTTCTCTACGCTCTGAATCGGCTGAACGATAAAACGGTTCGATAACCACATCGAAAACAAAGCCGCAAGTACCGCCACGGCCATACCTACTTCGATGATCAGCTTACTTTCTTCAATCGAGTCATTAGCTTGCTGGCGAAGCTCTTTTTGTTTTACTGCAATCAGCTCTCTAATATAGCCGAGTTGATCGTGAATGATCGAAAACTCAGCGTCTAATGCTGGCGAGTAATCTATGTTGTATTGAAGAGCATTGGCAGGATCTGCAAACATTGGTTCATGCAATGCTACCCACTTTTTCATCGCCTTTACCAGTTTCGCTAGCTCGTCTTGAGAAGATGAGTCTAAGACACCTGCGGTATATAGAGTTTGGACACTCTCAAAGCGTGGAACGGCTTTGTAAGCGTTGTCTTTGAATTCGAATTGTTGATATTCAATTGCCTTTTGATCTTTCGCAAGCAACAGGCCTTGGGCAGATGCAATGACTTGATAGATATCTCGGTACCCATCTTCTAGGTTGTCGAGAACCGGTTGAACCACATTATTGAGCTCATGGTTAATCGCTGCTTGCGCGTTAGATTTAATCACGTTAAGCACAGTAACAGTTGAGAAAACAATCACGATAACCATTAGAGGGATCGCAATTTTACTCTTAATAGAAAGGTTTTTGATATTCATAGAGGGTTTATAACCACACATTAAATAGGGACGCGCGCATAATATACAGTATCGATAAAAAAGCCAGCTATAGTTTTGTGAATCTCATCGCATATAAAACTAGACGATGAAAACGAGTGCTTCGCATTTAACCGGACGTCAACCCGAAAAAATTAAAGTGGACAATATTGAATTTATTTACCTTAGACATGTTCTATTACTGGAGAAGTCATCGAAATAACACCATAATATAGGGCTCTAAAATAAGTAGGTAAGAACATGAAAATTTGTGGTGTTGAAATCAAAGGTAACGATGCAGTCATCTGTCTTCTATCTCTATCAGACGGTGTATTTAACATTCCTGATTGCCGAGTTTCTAAAGTTGCGATTAGTGACGCAAACGACACACAGAATATGAAAGATTTTCAATTTTCTTTTGCAAAGTTAATGGAAGATTACCAAGTAGAAAAAGTGGTAATTCGTCAACGCCAAACTAAAGGCAAATTTGCTGGCGGTGGCTTCGGCTTCAAACTAGAAGCGGCAATTCAGTTGATCGACGGCCTAGACGTAACCGTTGTATCTCCGAATGAAATCAAAGAAAGCCTTAAGCGCAACCCTCTTATGATGAAGTTCAAAGAAACAGGCCTTAAGCAGTACCAAGAAGCACCGTTTACCACGGCTTACGCTTGTTTAATGCAGCGCTAATCACTAGTCGCTAGCCAATATTGATACCGAAAGAGCCTGAATATTCAGGCTCTTTTTTGTTTCTAGCAATCTATTTCAAGTCGAGTTATACCAATCACAGTAAGTAAGTGATCAAAAATAGCGTAGGAAAAAAGCTTGAGAACAAGGCAGCATTTTTCGATAAGTAGTTATTCTACAATCAAAAATTCTAACGAAGTTATCGAGATTTTTAACAAGCTAGGGTGACCAGTTAGTTACTACGATTGGTATAATTTTGGTAGACACATTACCTCTCTAATGCTGTTCGTCTACGGAACTTAATCAACTCAGGCTTTTTCACCACCAGATAAACAGCGGTTGCTGACAACGCGAAGCCTATTGCGCCATAAATGTCGAATGACTCTCCAAAAATGAGCCACGCTTGGATGGCAGTTGTGGGTGGAACGAGGTAAAACACCGATGCCACACTTGAAGAAGCGCCATGCTCTACCATGTAAAGCAGCAATAGAATAGCAATGCACGATAAAACAATCACTAGCCAAGCCAGAGTCAACGTGAACTCAATAGTCCAGTTCACCTGCATAGTTTCGTAGCGCATTGCAAAAGGTAAGAACAATGCTGCTGCTGCCAAGTACTGCACCATCGCGCCACCGACCATATCTGTACCCTGACAAAAGCGCTTCTGATACAAAGTACCGACCGTAATACCCACCAAAGAAACCAAACACAACAAAGTTGCCGTGACTTTTTGGTCATCTGACTGCCACTCAATATTGCCCATCAGCACCAAGCTAATACCTGCGAAACCAAGAGCTAAACCTAACCATTGTGCGACGTTAAAACGCTGCGAGGTACAGCTGATCATTATCAATGCCGTCAGAATCGGTTGTAAGCCAACAAGCAGAGAACTCAACCCGGCAGGCATACCCATATCAATCGCGAGATAAGTGCCACCAAGGTAGAAGCCATGAATCAAGATACCCACCACACAAGCGTGGAAAAATGCTCGACCACGAGGAATACGACGCTTAAGGATTGAAATCAAAACCAAGAATAGCGCCACGTTGGCTACCATCCTAAGTGAAAGTAACGTTGCGGGTTCAGCGTATTCAACACCAAGACGGGCGCCAACAAAGCCTGACGACCACAATAGTACAAACACAAACGGAATCATTTTAATCAGCATTACAAACCTCTGGTCAACTCTTCATCAATGCTGTTACCTTAGTTGGGTACAGATAACTAATAAAGATACAGATATAACACTTTAAATGGTTACAGATTAAGTGTGAGTAACAAGGGGGAAACATGGAAGCAGAACTCAGCGGCAATAAATATCTCGTTATAGAACAACACATTAAGGCTCAGATCGATAAAGGGATCTTCCACCCAGACGACCGCTTGCCTTCCATTCGTCAACTCAGCGAACAACTCGGAGTGAGCAAAAACACCGTAATTCGCGCCTACCAAGAACTGGAAGCGACGGGCTGGGTTTATTCTGTGCCTAAATCAGGCTATCGCGTAAAAGCACCGAACACCACTAGCTGGGATGCACCGAGCCAGCCTCAAAAAGTCGATCTGCTTTCAGTGACTAAATCGGTTCTCTCTCGCCCAAAAGGCCGTCTAAAATTGTTGGCAGGTTCAGCACACCCGAATATCAACAACCCGGCTATTCGTAGCTTGTATGCCGAAATCGGTCGCCATAGCCGTTTGCAAACTCAGCTTCCCGGTTATTACCAATTACCTCCCGGTGATGATCAATTAGTAAAGCAGTTGTTAAAGATCACCCATGATCTAGGCGTACCTGCGGGATCGAATGAAATTGCAATTACACATGGTGCTCAACAGGCGATCAGTCTGGCTTTACGTGCATTAACCAAACCGGGAGACATCGTGGCGGTCGAGTCGCCCTGTTACTTCGGCAATCTGCTTTTACTTGAATCGCTTGGCTTGCAAGCACTAGAAATTCCAAGCAGTGTTAGCCACGGCATTGATATTCCATCACTACAAAGTTCGTTGAACAAATGGGAAGTAAAAACCTTACTGCTAACACCAAACTTTACCAATCCAACGGGTTCACGAATGCCATTGGCTAACCGAAAGGCATTACTGGATATCTCCGGATCTTTACCGATTATCGAAGACGATGTATTCGGTAGCTTGGCATTCGACACACCCATTGCCAGCCTCAAAGAGCTTGATAACCAAGATCGAGTCATTTACGTCAACTCTTTGTCCAAGACCTTAGATTCTCGCTTGCGTATTGGCTGGTTACTCTCAGGTCGTTACCAAGCTCAAGTTGAAAAATACCTGTTATGCGACAACATGGGCAGCTCCAACTTAATGCAATCAGCGGTTGGGCACTTCCTCACTACGGGGAAATATCGAAGTCATTTGTCTAAGATGAAGCGACTCTATCAAGTCAATCAAAAGCAATTCCAAAGCCTGTTAATACAAGCGCTTGATGGCTATGAACACCTTGTTGGCCGCTACCATCTGTCAAAGCCTGAGGGATCTTTTCTAAACTGGATCACGTTACCTGAATCTGTCGATAGCTACGCGATTTATCAAGATTGTTTGAAGCACAAATTGGGAATATTACCTGGCACAGTATTTGGGACAAACGATCAATATAAACACTGCTTGCGCTTCACGGTAGCGAATATCGAAGAGAGTAAAGAGTGGAAAGAAGGGGTTGTGACACTAGCGAAAATAATCGCGAAACATACTTCTTTCTAATCCAATATTTCTGACTGCTAGATCATTCAACAATGAATAAACGTTAACTAAAACAACCAATACAATCACCAAGAAAATGCGTCAAATGCTCACAGATAATACTCCGAAATACCTTTGTAAGTTTTTTAGAAAAATTCAAAAACAATTAGGATTTAACCCCTAACTTTACTGAGTATTTTGTTAGTCTTGGAAACAATTATTTACAATCCAAACAAAAATTAATTGGATCGCTAGAGGTTGTTTTTTTGAATATGAAATTATTCGGCAGTTCCCTAATCCTTTCAGGAACTGCATTAGGGGCAGGCATGCTTGCTATTCCCATGGTGTTGGCCCAGTTTGGCTTCATGATCAGCTCAGTGCTGATGCTACTCATCTTTATCGGCACCACCTACTCTGCACTCCTACTGGCAGAAGCGTGTACCAAAACGAAAGACAACAGTGGCATGAGCAGTGTTGCTTACCTAACTCTGGGCAGCAAAGGTAAACACTTTATCAATGCACTCTTTTACTTGCTGCTGGTATGCATGCTGATCGCCTATATCTTGGGTGTTGGCGACATCATTCATAAGCTATTGCTCGACGTCGGCGTAGACATCTCTGCATCCGCTGCTTATACCGTTTTCAGCCTATTGATGGGTGTGATTGTAGTCGCGGGTAAGTCTTATATCGATAAATTAAACCGTGGTCTATTCATCATGATGGTGGTAATGCTGTTTATTGTAATTGCCTCTCTGTTTAGCAATATCCGTCTAGATTACCTAACTCAAACTAGCCAATACACGGCCAATGACGTGGTGCAGTACAGCGCGGTTATCTTTACTAGCTTTGCCTCTATGGTGGTGATCCCGTCACTGGTTATCTACAACCGTGAAGCGACTCAAAAGCAGATCCGTAATATGATTCTGCTAGGCTCGGTGATTCCACTAATCTGCTACCTAACTTGGTTGTTCGCGATTATCGGTAACCTTGGTACAGACGCGATCAGCCAGTTCCACAACATTTCAGAACTGATCTCTGCGTTTAGCGGACAATCTGCTTGGTTAAAAGTCGTGATTGCGCTGTTCTCAGCGCTGGCACTGGTGACCTCTTTCCTTGGTGTATCCATGGCGTTGTATGACCAAAACAAAGACGCAGTCACCAACAACAAAGCATTAGCTTATGCTCTGACCTTTGTATTGCCTTTGGTATTAGCAGAGCTGTTCGCAAGCCAGTTCGTGAGCATGCTGGACTATGCAGGCATGGTGTTGGTGTTCCTAGCTATCTGGGGACCACTCGCAATGGTGGTTAAGGTTCGTAGGCCTGACTTCCCTCACCTACAAACCGAAGGCAGCTATACAGCAGCCGGTGGCGATACGGCACTGATGGCAACATTCGGTTTTGGGGCTTTGATTTTCGTATCTTGGTTTATGGGATAAATCCCAATTGAATACACTATCTGCTGCCATTTAAACGACAGCAGATACAAAAAGCCCGTTAACCTTACTTGAATTAGCGATCGCAACTAATTAACAGTAGGGCTAACGGGCTTTCTTATTTTCTGATTACCATGGCCAAAAACTAAAAGTGCTTACTTGGTCAAATTGCCAAGCAATTGCTCACACTGTGCTTTTAGCGATTTAAGCTCATCTTCATTCATCTTAGAAAGACATAGCATTTCAACTGGCACGGTCTGCGCTTGCTCTTTGAGCTCTACCCCTGCAGGCGTCAGTGTAATAACTCGAACTCGTTCATCTTCAGCACTGCGAGTTCTAAGCACGTAACCTTTCGTTTCCAAGCGCTTGAGTAAAGGCGTCAACGTACCTGAATCCAAATGCGTTTTTGCGCCTAGGGCTTTGACATTTATCTCTTTTTCTTCCCACAGCACCATCATCACAATGTACTGCAAGTAAGTAAGGTCAAGCGCTTTCAGTAAAGGTTGATACGCTCTACTCATTGCATTCGATGCACTATACAGCGCAAAACACACCTGATTATCCAGTTTTAGATAGTCATCTTGGTCGCTCATGATCACCTCACCAATAAATTAAATTGCGCACAATATACTTGCGTGCTCGAATTTTATCAATTAAGCTAGTTTTAAAATTAAGTTGCGCGCAATCTAATTTCACACAATTCAAACAAGGACTAAGACAATGACAACACTCTACACAACTTCTGCTACAGCTACTGCAGGTCGTAACGGCCAAGTTTCTACTGATGACAACCTGCTTTCAGTGGCGTTGAGCTACCCTAAAGAGATGGGCGGAACAGGTGAAGCGACAAACCCTGAGCAACTGTTTGCTGCGGGCTACTCTGCGTGTTTCTCAAATGCTCTACTTCATGTAGCTAAAGAGATGAAAATCAAAATCGCATCGGCGCCAACGACTGCAACAGTCGGTATTGGACCAAATGAAAACGGTGGCTTTGCTTTAACTGTTGCTCTATCGATTGAACTGGATCTAGAGCAAGAACAAGCTGTGACGCTTGTGAAAACGGCGCACCAAGTTTGCCCTTACTCAAACGCGGTTCGTGGCAACATTGATGTGAAATTGTCGGTTAACGGACAAGCGCTTTAGCCGCTTCATCCCCCCCCTCCCCAAAAAAAAGAAAAATAAAAAGAAAAAGTACCCCGCTAAAAAAATGTCCCGCACTAGGCGGGACATTTTTTATATGCGATAGAAAGCTTCTAGCTCTGAGTTGCTAGCTCTTAAACGTATTCGAGAGCTCTTTCAGCGATGTTGCCAACTCAGCCTGCTCTTTCGCTGTTGCAGCAATTTGCGTTGCGCCTGTCGTAGATTCTGTCGACTTCTGCTCTACCGCGACAACGTTCTGAGCAATATCTTGAGTCACTACTGCTTGCTCTTCAGTTGCGGTTGCGATCTGCTCTGCCATGCTGAATATTTCGCTCACAGCCCCTGAAATATCTTGCAGGGTCTGTTCTACTCCTCGTGAGTCTTCAACCGCTCTTGAAGACATCTTCTTGCTGTTATCAATCACATTGAATGCTGTCTGTACGTCAGATTGTAGCGAGTTAATGAAGCCTTCAATTTCCGAAGTGGACTGTTGCGTACGCTGAGCCAAAGTACGAACTTCATCGGCTACGACAGCAAAACCACGACCTTGTTCACCAGCTCGAGCGGCTTCAATCGCTGCATTTAACGCTAACAAATTGGTTTGTTCGGCAACAGATTTAATCACATCAATCACACTGTTAATGTTGTTGCTGCTTTCGTGTAGATGAGTGATTTTTTCAGCGAGGCCGTTAATCTCAGAAGCCAAGGTTTCTATCGACTCATAAGATTGTTGAACCGTGCTTAAACCTTGCTGTGATTGTTCATCAGCGATCTTCGCTGAGCTTGCCGTTTGCTGTGTTTTAGCCGCGACTTCATTCACCGTCGCTGATAGCTCTTCTGTTGCTGTCGCAATCAAGCCAATCTGGTCTTGCTGTTCAACTAAGGTGCTTGAGTTGTATTGGCAAGTTTGCGCCGTCTCTTCTGCTGCTGAAGCAAGTGTCAGGCTAGATTGAGATAGGTTATCGATAACTTGAGAAAACTTCTCTAATGTTTCATTAAGCGACGATGAGATTTGACCCAGCTCACTATTACCTTCGTAAGTCGCACGAACGGTTAAGTCATTGTCATTTCGGACTTTAGAAAGCACTCGCGTTAGATCTTTAACTCGAGTCGTTAAATCAGTAATGGCTTTGAAGCTAACAAAAGTTGCGAACAAAGTGATCACAACAAACATCACAATGCTGCCCATCATTGCTGATTGAGCTTGCTGAGTTTTCTGATCCGTCAGTGTAATAAGAGACTCTGCTAACTGATTTTCAGTCTTCTTCAGCTGAACAATTCGTGCCGTCGATTGAGCAAACCAATAAACAGGATCGACATCAAAACCACTCATTTTCGATTCAGCCACATCACGAAGTTTTTCCACTTCAGCCACCGAGCGATCATTCAGTTGCTGTTTAAAGAAATCAACGTTATCTGGGTTACCCAAAACTTCAAAGTTCGCAAAATATGTATTTTGCTCGGTTACCAAAGAGATGAATTTAACCAACATACCCGGGCCAAATTCATTTTTAGAAAAGGTGTTGTTGAGAACCGCACGTTCGATACCCGCACGCTCTTTGCCTTGTAGAAAGTTATAGTAGGCGATGGTTTCTGTCGTGATGGTGGCATCAGTACTTAGCTCAGCAATTAATGCAGATACACTCAATAACTTAGCATTAAGTTTGGTGTAGTAACCTAATGCTTCAGAAAGCGGAATTGATTGAGAATCCACTCTATTGCGAATCGAAGTAATTTGGTTGAGACTTTGGCTGATTTCAGTATTCAGACGCGCGATCTGCGATAAGCCGATTTCTTCAGACTGCCAGTACTCGGTTCTTTGATTGCGTTTGCTGTCTGCGTTAATTCTTTGTGCTTTTAGCTCACTGCCAAACTTGTTTCCCTGTGACCCGATAAAACCAGCCGTCATACCACGCTCTTTCTGTAACTCGTGCACCAACTCACTGTACACAACCGACAAACGCGTAAGTTGGTTTAATGACGACATTTCACTGGTGGTTTCTACGCCTTTTGAAATGGCAGAAACACTAAGCCATAAAAACCCTAAGATCGGTAAGATAAGCAAAGCGATGATTTTTTGCTTAAATGACATATCGGTTAAATTCATTATTATTTCCCTAACAACTAACAAATCTTCTCAGTCATCGAATTTGGCTTCCTTCTAACGGGTGCGCCTTAATTGTGACTCTATAATTATTCAAGCTGACCTATGTAAACCATGACCTAACTACACAGTTCAGCGCAGAGGACGTTAACATTTAACCTTATAAAACTCATTGGTTTATGAATAAAACTGTTAACTATCTGACTTAACCAGACGAAAAATACGTGTAACAACATTTCTCTGACGCAGTGACTAAAAATTGACACACACTGCATAATCATAAAGTGGTAGACCAGCACTCACTGTGTAACCCTTACCAAGCTGTTCACTCACGAGCATCTATATATTCAGTGGCTTTGTTGCTTAATTAGATTTAAAGATAGAGCTACCCCGTTTCGGGTATTTCTTAGTCAATACGACAAGTTTCAGGCATGCCTAACCCAGTGAGCTTGTTCAACGCTTTTATCATCGCGTAAATTTCACCCACCTGTGTATTGTAATTTCTTAAGCTCAGTCGCCCTCTTAGCAACTGTTTAATTCGATACATCGAAGTTTCCGACAGTGAACGTCGATGGTATCCATACCGCTCTTTCCAATACTTATTTGAGCCGTATAACTTCTGGCACCCCACGGTGAGGTTTCGAGGATGACTACGCTCCCATAAGGCCGCCCCTTCTCTTGGGGGATTAAGCGCAACGGCTCGCTTGATCTTAATAGCAGCATGGCATGATCTCATGTCGTAAGCGCCATCACCAGATACCTCAGGATACTTCGGCGTGTTTGTTTCAGTACGCTCGGGAGTGCTTCTCCATCAGTAACCGTTGATAAACTTAGCTCGGCTGCAATAATTTCATAAGTGCTTGTATCGACAGCAATATGCCGCTTTCGCCAAACTCTCAGCTGCCATCTGTTCCGTGCTTTTTGACTTTCCATTCACCTTCGACATAAACCTTAAGGCCTGTCGCATCAATGGCTAGGTGCTGTATTGCTCCTCTCGTTTTAGTCTTAAATGGCGTTGTTGATCAAATCAGCTTGAAGATCAACGACGCAATATATGACTAGCCGTTAGCTTCTAACAGGCATACCTAATCCTATGACTTTGTTCATTGCTTTGACATTTGCCAGTGTCTCACCAACTTGAGCGTTATAACATCTCAAGCTCAATTTGCCGCTTGTTAGTCCTTTATATCGGGACATTACCGTCTCAGATATTGAGCGATAGTGATAACCAGACTCGACCTTCCAATCCACTATAGTCCCATTTCTCAGAGCTGTTACTGCTTCGTTTCTGGGATGGCCGTCTTCCCAAAGTACTGCATTTTTTCGAGGCAGTATCAACGGCGTACAGCCTTTGTTTCTCAGAGTCTCGTGGCAATTTTTTGTGTCATATGCTCCATCGGCAGATACGGCAGTGACCTTTCTGCGTAGTGGGTTAAGCAACGTCGGTAGCACTTCACTATCGCCTACATTTACAAGGCTGACTTCCGCACTAGCACTAATAGCTTCGTGAGTATCCACATCTACAGCTAAATACAGTTTGCGCCATGTTCTGCGTTTTTCTACACCATGCTTTTTCACTTTCCATTCA